>JAEPMM010000076.1 GCA_017643965.1 Marinobacter sp. | reverse complement strand
GTGCACTGACGCGCTCATGCGCTACGCCCACGCCAACCCACCGGAGCCGTACCCTGATCAACCGTGGCCGGCGCTCAAAAAAGGCCAGCAGATCATGCTGGAGCCGGGCTCGCCGGCTTATGACGAGGCCGCCAAGCTGGATCCCGAGGGGGAAGGCTCGACCCATGCGGAGATCGTGCCGGGGCAGCCGGTGGAAGTGGCGGCCGGGGTGATCCGCCTGACCGCGCCGAACCCCGGGATGATGACCGGGCCCGGTACCAACACCTATCTGCTCGGCCATGAGCGCTTCACCGTGCTGGATCCCGGGCCGGACAGTGCGGCTCATATCGAGCGCATTCTGGCGCTGACCGGCGGGATGATTGATCAGGTGGTGGTGACCCACACACATCTGGATCATTCGACGGCCACGGCGGTGCTCAAAGCCCGGACCGGCTGCCGGGTGTTCGGACTGCCGGCACCCGCGGGGGCGTCTCAGGATCAGGCGTTTGCACCCGACGACCAACCGGAACACGGTGATCTGATTGTCACCGAGGCCGGCATCCTCAAGACCCTTCATACCCCGGGTCACGCATCGAATCACATCTGCTATTTACTGCTGGATCAGCAACTGCTGTTTTCCGGCGATCACATCATGCAAGGCTCCACCGTGGTGATCAATCCACCCGACGGGGATATGAAAGCCTACCTGGAAGCGCTGTACGATCTGCTGGCGGAATCCATTCGTTTTATTGCACCGGCCCACGGCTTTCTGATGGGGCATCCGGAGGCGGTGATCGATTACCTGATCACCCATCGTCTGGCACGGGAGCACAAGGTGACCAAGGCCCTGGCGCAGCTTGCGCCGGCGACCCTGAAAGATCTGACGGCCGTGGCCTACGACGACGTGCCGGCGGCGATCCACGGGCTGGCCGCACGCTCCGCGCTGGCGCATCTGTTGAAGCTGAAGGCGGATGGCAAGGCCCGGGAGAAGGACGGCGTCTGGTCGGTGAGCGGAGCGAACCCCTGACTCAGCCCGGGGCGTGCCCGGGCCGGTCGCAGTCGCCTATTTTTTGGCGATGATGTAGACCGCGTGCACGATGCCGGGAATGTAGCCGAGAAGGGTCAACAGGATGTTGATCCAGAAATGCTTGCCGATACCTACCTGTAAAAACACGCCTAAAGGCGGTAACAAAATCGCAACCAGAATTCGCAAAAGATCCATACAGTTCACTCCCTTCAGCACGTATAAATGTCACAGGAACGTAAAACGGCACCTGTAAATGTATCTATTACGCCATTTTGCGGAAATAAACAAAGACTTCATGAAGGTGGCATTAAACCTTTGTCACAGCCGTATTCATGTTCGCAGGGGCGCTTTATCCTAGTGACCGTTTACGCCGCCGGTTGCGGGACTGTGCCCTGACTGGCTGACGATCTGTGAGGAATTATGCTGTTTAACCGGTTCCACAACCTGTCATACACCTTACTGGCTGGCGCTCTGACTGCAGCGGCGCTGACTGCCGCCCAGCCAGCGCTGGCTGACCAGGAAATCAGCGACAGGGAGATGCTGGTTGCCGAATTGGCCGAGGATGAGAGCGTCGAAGACGTGGAAAATTCTCTGCCGCTTCGGGAGGCCGCATCCAGAGCGGCGCGCAAAAACACCTCGCAGGATGAACCGCCGGCAGACGCCAACACGGACGAGCCAGCCAAAGTGGCTCCCGACATCGATCTCAAGGAGATCGCCACGGTGCCGGAGCCGGCGAGTGACGACGACACCGCTGACGCCGCCGAACCGGAGGAAGCCACCACCTTCGAACTGCTGGGTTCCGAAGTACGGCCCGGCACGTCGACCCGGCTGTCCTGGTCACCGAACATCCAGATCGCTGGCCTGTCCCAGCCCACCCCCGTGCTGGTGGTGAATGGCGTCAACCCCGGCCCCACCCTGTGCCTGACCGCTGCCGTTCATGGTGACGAACTCAACGGCATCGAGATTGTGCGCCGCACGGTGTACGACCTCAATCCGGAAAAGCTGTCCGGACGCGTCGTCGGGATCCCCATTGTCAACCTGCCGGGATTCCAGCAGGCCACCCGCTACCTGCCGGATCGTCGGGATCTCAATCGCCATTTCCCGGGCAGCCCGGACGGCAGCCTGGCAGATCGCATCGCGCACTCGCTGTTCGAGAACGTGATCCGCAAATGCGACATGCTGGTGGATATCCACACCGGTTCCCAGAAGCGGACCAACCTGCCGCAACTGCGCGCGGACATGAACAACCCCGACGTGGCCGCATTCACCCGTGGCTTTGACCGCATGGCCGTGGTACACAGCTCCGGGTCATCCGGCATGCTGCGCACTGCCGCGGTCGAGGCCGGTATCCGCACCGTGACCATGGAAGCCGGTGAGTCTCACCGTATTCAGGAGCATCAGATCGATGCCGGGGTGAACAGCCTCACCAGCCTGCTGGACAAGGAAGGCATGATTTCGCGGATGTTTGTCTGGGGTGATCCCGAGCCGGTCTACTACGATTCCAACTGGGTACGGGTGCCGAACGGCGGCATTCTGTTCAGCGAGGTGGATCTTGGCGCGCGCGTCAGCGAGGGTGAAGTGCTGGGCTATGTGGCGGATCCCATCACCAATGCCCAGCATCCGATACGCGCCATCAGTGACGGGCGCATTATCGGTATGGCGGTGGACCAGGTGGTGATGGCCGGCTTTGCCGCCTACCACGTTGGTACGGAGGCAGAAGTGCCCGGCGAGTAGTATGCTATCGGCTTCCGACGTGTTCCCGGCCCGCACCCCGGGGCACGAAAGCAACAACAGGAGCCAAACCACTCCCATGGCACCCATGCAATCTTCCAAATCGTTATGGCTGGCCTACGCGGGTCTGGTGCTGACCCCGCTGTTCTGGGCAGGTAACGCCGTCGTTGCCAAGGGCACCATTGAGAGCATCCCGCCGCTGTCCATGTCATTCTGGCGCTGGGTCATTGCACTGGCGGTTTTGCTGCCTTTCGGTCTGCCCGGCGTGCTGCGCCATCGCCGGGTCATCCGCCAGTATCTGGGGTCCATGGTGGCACTGGCCACCTTCAGTGTGGCGGCGTTCAACTCACTGCTTTATTACGCCGCCATCACCACCACAGCGACCAACATCGCTTTGATCAACGCCACCATTCCCATTTTTATCGCGTTGCTGGCCTGGTTGCTGATCGGTGACCGCACCCGGCCCGTTCAGGTGCTGGGGATCGCGCTGGCGGTGCTGGGTATCCTCACCGTGGTCGCCCGCGGCCGATTTTCGGTGCTGCTGAACCTGCAAGCCCAGCCCGGTGATCTGATCATGGTGGCCGCCGTGGCCAGTTGGGGCCTGTTCTCGGTACTGCTTCGGCGCCAGGCAGTGCCACTGCCGGCGCTGACGTTTCTGACCACCCAGATAGCCCTGGGCACACTGATCATTCTGCCGTTCTATCTGGTCGAGTTGCTGGTGTTCAAGGGCGGCTTCCAACTCAGCCACGCCACCCTCATGCCACTGCTGTATTTCGCGTTTTTCCCCGGCATTCTTGCCTACGCCTTCTGGAACTTCGGTGTACACCGGATCGGACCGGCGCGGGCCGCCATGTTCATGTATCTGACCCCGATATTTGCCTCCATCATGGCCGGCCTGTTTCTGGACGAGCGCCTGGGGCTCTTCCACATCGTGGGTGGGCTGCTGATACTTGCCGGGTTGTATCTGGCCACCAGAGCAGGCAAACCAACTGCGGCGGCAAACGCCCACACCGCCCCCCGATAAGGAGATTCCCGACCATGCCTGCACGCCAACACCTTCCCCGGGCACTGGCTCTGTCCGTGCTGATGTTTCTGGCCACCGGCACGCTGGCGGCGACCTGCAATGAGGACGATTCGTCCTGGGTACCCGGCCGCTACTATCCACCCGGTGCCATGGTGTTCCATGACCATCACTGGTACCGATCCCGTCAGCATCACGAGGGCAAGTAACCGGGCGCGGCCTTTGAGTGGCAGAAACAGGACACGCCACCGGATTGCGCCACCCCGTCCCGGGGAGCAGAGATGCAACGGGAAGTTACTGGCTCAGCACCGGCGGCCGCGGAGAGCGGATCGGAGCCGGAACAGAAGGTAGCTGACCGGGCGCAAAGTGGCACCGACATCCGTTGCGACAGCCCAGTGACATGGCAATTCAGTGAGAGTTACACGGTAGGTCGTATCGTCACCCACGAGGGGCAGACCTGGCGGGCAATCCGGCCCAGCAACGGCCACATGCCGGGGTTCAATCAGCCG
The DNA here is from genome assembly GCA_017643965.1 of Marinobacter sp. Taxonomy (GTDB): domain Bacteria; phylum Pseudomonadota; class Gammaproteobacteria; order Pseudomonadales; family Oleiphilaceae; genus Marinobacter. The sequence goes on along the minus strand of JAEPMM010000076.1, from coordinate 6,517 downwards.
CCACGCTGGCAGCCAGCCGACTCTCTCTGCCAACGTTGACCGCTAAAACAACAAAACCCGGGGTGTCACCCGGGTCTTGCGCAGTTCCACAACAGGGATCAGACGGTGCGGCGACGGGCTCTCACGCCCAGCCCCAACAGACCCAACCCCAACAGAGCCAGCGTGCCCGGCTCCGGAACGGACGCAGCGTCGGTGATCAGCTCGATCTTCGCCTTCACCTTGGCGCCGTGTTTCCAGCCGTCTGCAGTGCCCCACAGATAGCCCTCATTGAACATGGCGTCGTAGAGAGTCACTCTCATCAGACCGCCATCGCCAAAGGCCAGATCCAGGGCGCCATCCCAGGTCAGCATCCCGGCCTGATAGCTGCCAAAGAAACCGCCCTTGATGCCAACCGTGTCACCGGTGACAGAACCTGACAGAGCTTCCGGTGAGGTGAAATCGAAGTCCACGGAAATTTCTTTCGCGACCTGATCATCACCGTTTACCGCCGACTCATCGGTCCAGATCCGGAAAAGCGTGAAGTACTCGCTCTCACCTGCATCCAGCTCAATAGAGAACGGGTTTGCAGCTACGTCAGTGGAGTCCACCACCAATCCGGGATCTGTTCCATGCAGGTTCACCTGATAGCTGGCAGATATCAGCGCTGCACTTGCCAGCGTTGGGAAAAATAATACTACAGCCAACAACGTGGCCAGTGTCGATTTTGGCATACTTGCCTCCCTGGGTTATCCCCGTATTCCGTTAATGAATACTGCTCCATGGCAAAAGCATCAGGCGTACCGCTTGACGCTTAGTGGCGAGAAAACAACCACCTGAGATCACCCGGGGACTTCGGCAGTGGGCCAACTGTAAAGATTACTGACAGCTTGTCGGGCCGTTGTTAACGGAACCTTGCGCCAAGCGCCCGCTCCATGCGCTCCAGCGCCTCCGCCAGCACCGCCCGGGGGCAGCCGATGTTCATCCGCATAAAACCACGGCCGGCGTCACCGAAGGTGATGCCTGGATTCATGCCAATACCGGCCTCTTCAATGAAAAAGCGTTTGAGTTCCGCATCCGGCAGCGCCAGCGCCCGGCAGTCGAGCCAGAGCAGGTAGCAGCCCTCCGGCTCGGTCATGACAATCTCCGGTAAGCGGCTGCGCAAGCGCTCTGCGACGAAGTCCCGGTTGGCCTGGAGGTACGACAGCAACTCCTCCAGCCAGGGCGCTCCGTGTCGGTAACCCGCCTCAAATCCGGTAATGCTGAACGGATTGCACTGGCTCATGTGCATCGAATCAAACACGGTTTTGAGGGCCTGACGGCGTGCCGGGTCCGGCACCACCAGTGCCGACAGCCCGAGGCCCGGCATATTGAAGGTTTTGCTGGGAGCGACCGCGGTGATCAGCGCGTCGTCCGGTCCCGCGAGGCGCGCCAGTACGTGATGTCTGGGCTTGTCGGGGTACACCAGGTCACAATGGATTTCATCGGACAGCACCACCAGCTGATGGCGCCGGGCAATGTCCAGAACCTGCTGCAGCTCCTGTTCACGCCACACCCGTCCGACCGGATTATGGGGGGAGCACAGCACCAGCACGCGGGCATCCTCACGGGAAGCGCACGTCTCCAGGTGCGCCAGGTCCATGTGGTAGTGTCCTTCCGTTGCCCGCAACGGGTTTTCAATCACGATGCGGCCGGTCTGTCGGACCGAACTGAAAAACGGCGGATAGACCGGGGGCTGGATGATCACCCCCTCACCCGCGCCGGCGAAAGCCAGACAGGCGGCGTGCAGCGACGGCACCACGCCGGGCGCCATCAGAATCCACTCACGCTCGATAGCCCAGCCATGGCGATCGGCAAACCAGTCGATCATCGATTGATAGAGGCTGTCCGGAAACAGGGTGTAGCCATATACCGGGTGTCGGGCCCGGGCTTCCAGCGCCCGGGTGACCGCTGCCGGCGCGGCAAAATCCATGTCCGCCACCCACAGGGGCATCACGTCCTCCCGCCCGAAAACGGCTTTGCGGGCGTCGAATTTTACCGAACAGGTCTTTTCACGGCGGACGGGGTTGTCGAAATCGGTGGCCACGATCTACTCCGGTTGGTGTGGGACGACCCTCATTCTGTGACAGCCGTGTGGACCGCTGCAAGCCGGTGTCCCTGCGATACCGACGCCCCCTTGGGCTTTGGTCGAACACGGGCAGGTTTCACTTGCCCACCACCGTGGATACTTGCGAACCTAACGGTTTGTGCCCGCCCGTTGTAGCGGCGAACCTGTCGGAGCCTGCGAATGATTGGTCAGATCCTGTCCACGATGTTACCGGTGTTCCTGATTGCCGGTTGTGGCGCGCTGTATGGTCGCTACCGTACCCCGGATATCCAGGGTCTCAACAAGCTCAACATGGAACTGTTCGTGCCGCTGCTGGTGTTTGCCGTGCTGGCCGATCAGCAGGCACCGCTGCAGGACTACGCCAGCCTGGCGCTGGCCGCCACCGTGGCGGTGCTGGGATCGGGCCTGTTGCTGTACCCGCTGGCGCGGGTGCTGAACCTGAACCTGAAAACCTTTCTGCCGCCGATGATGTTCAACAACTCCCGCAACATGGGTATTCCGATCCTGGTACTGGCGTTCGGGGATGCGGCGTTGCCGGCCGCGATCGTGCTGTTCATCGTGGAAATGCTGCTGCACTTTTCCGTCGGACTGTACATGCTGGACCCCCACACCTCGATCCTCCAGCGCCTGCGCCTGCCCATTGTGTTTGCCAGCATTGCCGGCCTGACGGTGAACCTGGCGGGGGTACCGATACCGGGCTGGCTGCTGGAAAGCATGGATATGCTCGGCAGTATCTGTATCCCGCTGATGCTGTTTGCCCTGGGGGTTCGCATGCTCGACGTGGATTTCCGGGACTGGAAACTGGGCATGCTCGGTGCCATCGCCTGCCCGGCGTCAGGGCTGATTCTGGCGTGGCCGATGATCGCCCTGCTGGATCTGCCAGGCTTGCAGATCGCGTCGCTCTGGGTGTTCGCCGCCCTGCCACCTGCGGTGCTGAACTACATGGTGGCGGAGCAGTACCAGCAGGAGCCCCACAAAGTGGCGTCACTGGTACTGATCAGCAACCTGGGCAGCCTGGTGGTGATGCCCGTTGTCCTCGGCCTGGTGTTTGCCGCCGGCTACCTGTGACACCCGGAAAACAGGCCAGAATCCGGGTCGGCCGCTTGCAACTGACCAGTCTTTGACCGATGGTTAGGGACAGATCTGCTTGATTTCACTCTCGATACGGAGGTCTGTTCATGAGCGTTCTGCTCCTTCTGATCAGTGCACTGGTGTTGATTTATCTGGGAATTGGCGGGAAAGCGGCGGCCGCCGTGATGGTCATCGCCACCGTGGCCGGCTTCATCCAGGACGACTGGCACCTGCTCAGCCTGTTGTTTGGCGGTGGCCTGCTGGCACTGGCCCTGCTGCTGGTGTTCCCCGGCGATTTTCGCCTCGACAAGCTCAGCCGCCCGCTGCTGGGATGGGTGCGCAACCGCCTGCCGAAACTCTCCGAAACCGAATCCGAAGCGCTCAAATCCGGCTCTGTTGACTGGGACGGCGAGCTGTTCTCCGGTCAGCCACAATGGTCGAAGCTGCTTGATGCCAAGCCCGCCCACCTGACCAGCGAAGAACAGGCCTTTCTCGACGGCCCGGTGGAAAAACTCTGCGCCATGCTGGATGACTGGAAAATCACCCACGAGGAATACGACCTGCCGGACAAGGTCTGGAAGTTCATCCGTGAGAACGGCTTCTTCGGACTGGTCATCCCCAAGGAAGACGGCGGCCTCGGCTTCTCCAACACCGCCCACTCCGAGATCGTGATGAAGATCTCCACCCGCAGTGTCTCCGCAGCCGTCACAGTGATGGTGCCCAACTCCCTCGGGCCCGGCGAACTGCTTATGCACTACGGCACCGATGAGCAGAAGCAACACTACCTGCCCCGTCTGGCCGGTGGCGAGGAGATTCCCTGCTTTGCCCTGACCTCACCGGTGGCCGGCTCCGATGCCGGTGCTATCCCTGACAAGGGCATCGTCTGCAAGGGGCAGTGGGAAGGCAAAGAAGTACTCGGGCTGAAAGTCACCTGGAACAAGCGCTACATTACCCTGGCCCCGGTGGCCACACTGATTGGCCTGGCCATCAAGGTGTACGATCCGGACAAGTTGCTTGGTGATCGCGACGACATCGGCGTGACCTGCGTCATGGTGCCGCGGGAGACCGACGGCGTGAATGCCGGCGCCCGCCACCTGCCGATGAACACGGTGTTCATGAACGGGCCCACCTGGGGCACCGACGTGTTCATCCCCATGGACCAGGTAATTGGCGGCCAGGACATGCTCGGCAAGGGCTGGACCATGCTGCTGGAATGCCTGTCGATCGGGCGCTCGATTTCCCTGCCGGCGCTGGGCACCGGAGCCGGCAAGGTCGCCAGCCTGGCCACCGGCTCCTACGCGCTGACACGGGAACAGTTCGGCCGCTCCATCAGCCAGTTTGAGGGGGTTCAGGAAGCCCTGGAGCCCATCGCCGGCTACACCTACATGATGGATGCCGCACGCTTGCTGACCTCCGGCATGCTGGACCGGGGCGTGCGCCCGGCGGTACCCTCGGCCGTGCTGAAATACCGCAACACCGATCTGATGCGCGAGGTGATCAATCACGCCATGGACGTTGTCGCCGGCCGCGGCGTGATCACCGGCCCCCGCAACTTCCTGGCCCGCGCCTACCAGGCCGTCCCCATCGGCATTACCGTGGAAGGCGCCAATATCCTGACCCGCAGCCTGATGATCTTCGGGCAGGGCTCGATTCGCTGCCATCCGTTTATCGTCGAGGAAATCGAAGCCGCGGGCATGGAAGACGAGGACACGGCCGTCCGGAAATTCGATAGCATTTTCTATCGTCACATCGCCCACACCACCCGCAACGCGCTGCGGGCGTTTGTGCTGGGGCTGACCCGGGGCATGCTGGAAACCGTGCCACGCCAGGGCGATATCAAGCCCTGTTACCGCCAGCTGGCACGCTTCTCCGCTGCCTTTGCCCTGATGACCGACGTGACCCTGCTGACCGTCGGTGGTGGTCTGAAAGCACGCCAGCGCCTGTCCGGCCGGATGGCGGACTGCCTGGTGCATCTGTACTACGCCACCGCCGTCATCAAACAGTGGCACGAGGAAGGCTATCCGGACGACCAGCGCCCACTGGTGGAGTGGTGCCTGAAAACCTGCCTGCGGGACCTGCAGGACGCCATGCGCGACGCCATCATCAACTTCCCGGTAGCGGCCCTGCGCTGGCCGTTGCGGCTGCTGGTGTTCCCGCTGGGCGCCACGGGTCTCAACGGTCCCGATGACAAACTCGGGGCGCGGGTGGCAGACACCATCGTCAAGGACACCCCGGTGCGCCAGCGGGTCAGCCGCGGCGCCTACATCAACACCGATCCGGACGATCCGCTGGGGCGGGTACTGAACGCCTATCGCCTGGCCAATGAAACCGTGGACATGCGCAACCGCCTGCACGAAGCCATTCGCAGCCGCAACGAGGACGAGATCGACGGCATCGCCTTGCTGATGGGGCACCAGCGCAAGGAGTTGGTGGACTGGGCGTGCGACAAGGGCATCATCAAGGAAGCCGAATGTGACAAACTTCTGGAGGCGCTGGAAGCGTTGTACGACGTTATTCGGGTGGACGCCTTCGAGGGCGACGGCCTGAAAGCCCTGTCGCGCTGCGCCAAGGGCAAGCGCAAAGTGGTGGAGCGCCCGCCGCAGGACGAGGATTAACCCCCTCGCTCCCGCCCCGGCGGTGGCGAAACCTGAAGAATGCACTTTTTTTGATCAGCCTGTCGGTTATAAAATAAAGGATTGATATTTCCTTTATGAATATAACGATATTCCGGTAGGCTATATGGAACTTCAGTTCAGCGAGGTCACCAAATCGTTTGGTGACCTCAATGTGATCAAACAGTTCGACAGCACCATCGGCACCGGTGAGATCGTTGCGCTGGTCGGTCCCTCAGGCTGTGGCAAATCCACCCTGCTGCACATGGTCGCCGGTCTGGAGCAACCTTCCAGTGGCACCCTCAGCGCCGATGGGCAATCCGTTGCCAAACCGTCTCCGAAACGCACCCTGGTGTTTCAGGAACACGCCCTGTACCCCTGGATGACGCTGATCGACAACGTCGCCCTGGCGCTGGAATTTCAGGACACCCCCCGCAAGGCGGCACTGCCGGAAGCCCGCAAGTGGCTGACACGGGTCAAACTGGATGGTTTCGAGGATTATTACCCCCATCAGGTGTCCGGCGGCATGCGCCAGCGCTGCGCCCTGGCCCGCGCCTTTATTGCCCGCCCCCAGGTGTTGCTGCTGGACGAACCTTTTGGTGCCCTCGACGCACTGACCCGCATGACGCTGCAGAGCGTACTCAAGGATCTGATCGAGGAAGAGCGCCCAACCGTGGTGCTGGTCACCCACGACGTTGATGAAGCCCTGTACCTGGCAGACCGGGTGCTGGTGTTCAGCAAGCGACCGGCC
>JAEPMM010000360.1 GCA_017643965.1 Marinobacter sp. | reverse complement strand
GTATTGACCGAATTGCGATGCTCAAATACGGCATGCCGGATCTCCGCGCCTTCTTTGATGCAGATGTGCGTTGGATGGATCACTATGGCTTCCGTCCGTTGGACATGCCGACACTGTTTGCCGGATTGAGCTGATGCCTGAAACAAACGAGCAGGTTTGCTTCGCTTTTGGCGACAGTCCTGAAATGGCTGACGCGCTTCTGGCGCTCGTCATCAAAGGGGAAAAAACAGCAACATGCGGTGATGCGCGCGATTTTGAGGCTGGTGGTGAAACACTGCCGCAAGTGGGCCGACGTGATGTGGTGCTCAATGGTCGCGGCCAAAAGGCTGCAATCATTGAGACATATCGCGCTGAACGGCAGCTCATTGGTGCAGACCGCAGCAACCCTGATCGGCAAACGACATCAATCAGCCTGTGGACTGGCAATGAGTATCTGCGGGCAACTTTCCGCGGACAGAAAAGACCCCACAGGGTCTTTTTTTTGCTGAGAAAATGCCCGCTGCAAAACCGCGCTTCTCAGTTCAATGGGCCCTGTTTGCCGACTCGCTGATTCGTCAATATTGTCCATTGGGGCCTTTCGCACAGGAGAATGGAACACATACAGAGCTTCCGTCGTTGGTCTGGTTGAATTCCCGAATTATAAGAAAAAGGAAAACCAACCATGCCTTACCGTCCACGCTGTTGGATTCAACCTCATCATCTTTTTTCTTTCGCGCTGCCACTGGTTATTGCCGGGTGTGTCGACGTCGGCTCCAGTGGCTCAACTACGCGGCCGGCCGCCGAACAGAGCGCCGCTCCTCCTGAGCAAGCTTGTGAGAACCCTGGCAGAGGTTCCGCCCCGGAATGCCGGATTCCGGTTACCTGTTCGGAAGACACTCCGCTGGAAGGCGGGCGCAGCTATCCGGTGACACTGACGTCCGCCAGCGGAGAAACGATTGCGTTTCAGGTGCTTGAACCGATTGGCGGTATTGACTGTGAGCTTGGTCATCCGCTGGTGCTGCACGGCCATGGGTTTGGTGGATCGCGCACTCTTGAGGGTTTCGAGAATTACCGGGAAGCCGGTTTTACCGTCATCTCGATAGACCAGAGAGGCTTCGGAGAGAGCACCGGCACCGTGCGGGTGATGGATCCGGAGTTTGAAGGGCGTGATCTGATACAGATTCTCGACTGGGCTGAGGAAAATCTGGATTATCTGCAGTATCGCAATGAACCGGATCTTCCAGAGGCGCTGAATCCGAACCTGGTGGCGGGCGCCATTGGTGGCAGTTATGGTGGCGGTTTCCAGCTCCTGTTGCACGGCCAGGACCCCAGCCAGAGAATGGATGCCATGGTGCCCGACATCACCTGGTATGACCTGCGTTACAGCCTGAACCCGGGCAACGTGATCAAGACCGGCTGGGATCTTCTTCTGGTAGCAGGGGGCGAGCAGGGCTCCACAGGAAATGGTAACGGTGGCCTGGACCCCATTATTCGCGAGATTCTTGCCCAGGGGGCGACGCTCAACCGCTTTCCCGAGGCGGGCCTGGACTTCTTTTACTATCACAGCCCGGCATACCGCTGCACGGGCGAGCCGGTCTCGGTTTCTGACAGCCCCGACCTGCTTAACTACCAGATCAACCCACCGGCTTTTGACGTGGCGCCAACGCCTTACCCAAAGGTGGATGTGTTGCTGACACAGGGTATGAAAGACACGCTGTTCAATTTCAACGATGCCTGGCGTAACTTCGAATGCCTGAGGTCCCGCGGTGGTGATGTCCGGTTGTTGACCCATCAGACTGGCCACATCCTGCCTGTTGAGGCGCCGGACGAAGCGCAACCGGCGGAGTACCTGGACCCGACGGCGGGGCTGCTGGAATTGCCCGGGTTTCAGGGCGCAGCGGGCCAGTTTGCCTGCGGCGATATCTCCATAGCCGACGCAACCCTGAACTGGTTGGAGCACCATCTGCTGGGTAAGCCGCTGGCGGGTTACTTCGATGGGACCGATTCGGAAGTCTGTCTGTCGCTGGACGATGGCCTGTCTGCGACGGTGGCCATGGATTCCTTCCCCGCCCCGGACCTTGAGGGTGGGGAATTGCAGGGCGCCGCGGTGGTAGAGCGGGCATTTGCCACAGAAGTGCCGGTGGCCTCCGGTTATGAAGCCGTGGCCACGGCGACGCAGCCGCCTGCCGCCCTGGTGTTGGGTCAGGCGGGCGAGGGTGGCGCCATACTTGGAGGCATTCCGACGGCCAGGCTCACGATATCGGACCTTGTGGGTCGCTCATCCTGCGAAGTCGAGCTTGATCCCTATGCGGCCGGTTGCGATCCGATTGTGTTCGTTGGACTGGGCAGACGAGCGATCGGAGAGGCCCGCTGGCAGCTGATTGACGATCAGATCAAACCGGTTCGTGGCCTCAAGGATCAGGAGGTCATTGAGCTGGTCGGCGTCGCGGAGGCACTGGCGCCGGGTGACGAGCTGGCTCTTCTGGTCTACGGCTTCCACCCGCAATACCCGGCAAGCTGGTCGAGAGATGCATTGGTGCCCTTTGTGAACCTGGCGGGTACCGTGCAACTGCCGGTAGTGGAGGGGGAGCTGATTGGCGGGATGTGATCGCCAGTAGCCGAGCCTGGCTGCGCAATGCAGCCAGGCATTCCGGATGACGGCCAGTTATCGATTCAGTTTGTCGCGGAAGCGGGTTGCCGCACGAATGAGCAGGGCCTCTTCGGCACTGACCGGCTGCATATCGTCGACTTTTTCCAGCAGTGGCAATGCCGCTTCTTTGCCGTCGTCGCCGTCCATTTTCAGGTGTGCCCGGGCGTATTCGTAGTAGACCCCGGGGTACTCCGGTGATATCTCCTGGGCTTGCTCGAACAGGTCTTCCACCGAGGATTGTTTGGCGCCGTACGTCAGCCGCGCCACAAAGCCGCCGGCTTTCTCGATGATGCCGGCCTGAACGCCGGCCAGCAGGGTGATGGCGTAGACGTTGCTGGTGTCTTCATCGAGCAGTGTTTCCAGGGTGTCCTGTATTTCCGAGGTGTAACCGGTGCCGAGCGCTTCAGTTGCGGAGAGCTCCTCAAGAATTCGCGCTTTGCCGTAGGCATTGCCAAAGCGGATCATCGGGTGATCCGGAGCCATGGGCATGATGTCCCGGGTGAGATGGATCACCTCCTCCAGCAGGGCGCTTCGGTTGTCCGGATCGGTTTCGATCAGCGTGGCGTAAAGCGCCTGGGCGTAGAGCCCGGGAAAATAGCCGGCGGGCCCGAGCGCGAGCCCCAGGTCCTTTGCTTCTTGAAAGCGGCCATTGAACAGCAGACTCCAGGCTTTGCGCAGTTCCGCGGCGTAGGCGGAGAAATGCTCGTCCAGGTTGCCCTCGGAAAGAAAGGCGAGCTCCGGATGGGTGTTGGCGATGGACTGCAGGTGCGCCTGGGTGTAGTGGTACATCTCCGGCCAGCGCCGGGCGTCCTCTTTCAGGCTATCTGCCGTGGGCAGGGGGCCCCGAAGCCCATAGGTCAACGTCTGCCAATGCTCCGCCAGATTCTGTTCGGAGTAGCTGAATGACGCGAGTGTGTCGGGATAGTTGCTCCAGTTCTGGGCAGACAGAGGCGTGGCGCTGCACAGCAGGGCGACTGTCAGCAGTAGGGTACGGGTCAGCATGCGATGGCTCCTCTTTTGGTGAAGGAGAACACAGCGTTCCGGGGCTTCCATTGGCTCTGGTTTTCGGATCAG
>JAEPMM010000242.1 GCA_017643965.1 Marinobacter sp. | reverse complement strand
GGCCTCAATGCCATGGCTGAAGAGCTCAGCAAGGCTCAGGCCGAGATGCAGCAGAACATTGACCAGGCCACCGAGGATCTGCGGGAAACTCTGGAAACCATCGAGATCCAGAACATCGAGCTGGATTTCGCCCGTAAGGAGGCGCTGGAAGCCAGTCGCATCAAGTCGGAATTCCTGGCCAACATGTCCCACGAAATCCGCACGCCCCTGAACGGCATCATCGGTTTCACCGAGTTGTTGCTGAAAAGCCCGCTGCCCCGTCAGCAACGGGACCATCTGAGCACCATCCGCAAGTCCTCGGAAATCCTGCTGACCATCATCAACGACATCCTCGATTTCTCCAAGATCGAAGCCGGCAAGCTGATCCTCGACCGGGTCCCCTTCCCGCTGCGGGACATCGTCGAGGATGTCATGGTGATGCTCGCGCCGGCAGCCCACAGCAAAAATCTCGACCTTGTGCCCCTGGTCTACAACGATGTACCGGACAACATCATGGGCGACCCGCTGCGGGTCAAACAGGTCATTACCAATCTGGTGAATAACGCCATCAAGTTCACCCAGACCGGTGAGGTGGTTCTGCGGGCCAGCCTTGAGGACGAAGACAAGGAAAGCAACCGGGTGACGCTGCGCATCAGCATCACCGATTCCGGCGTGGGGCTGTCCCGCGCCCAGCAGCAATCGTTATTCAATGCGTTCAGCCAGGCCGATGCCTCCACCGCCCGTCAATACGGCGGCACCGGTCTGGGTCTGGCGATTTCCAAACGCCTGGTAGAGGAAATGGGCGGCAAGATCGGGCTCCAGAGCGAGCTCGGCAAAGGCTCCACCTTCTGGTTCACGCTGACCTCGGAATTGTCCGGCGCGGCTGATGGCAGCGCACCCCGGGACGCCCTGCGGGGCGAACGCGTGATCTATCTCGAACAGCAGAAAACGTCCGGCCTTGCCGTGGAACACCTGCTGCGGGAATGGGGTATGGAAGTGCATACCGTGGCATCGCCCGGCGCCATGCAGGAGCAGGTTGAGGAGGCCCAGCGCAACCAGTCCGGGTACGCACTTGCCATAGTCGGCATCACCCGGCATCTGCTGAACTCCAGCCAGTACTGCGGGCTGGTACGGAATCTGGAGCTGGAGCGGGACTGCCGCACCCTGCTGCTGACCCCCACCCTCGACACCCACGACACACCGCTGTCCGGCCTTGCCAGCGGGCACCTGACCAAGCCGATCTGCCGCGACGCGCTGTATGACGAAATGCTGTTGCTGGTTCACGGCATCAATTCCGGCCAGAAGACACTGATCGAGCACCCGACCCAACCCGCGTGGCAGCCGGCCGGTGACGTGCCACGGATACTTGCGGTGGATGACAACGACGCCAACCTGAAACTGGTGATGACCCTGCTGCGGGACTGCAAGGTCAATGCCGAGGGCGCCTCAAGTGGTTTCGAGGCCATCAGCAAGGCCCGGAACAAGCCCTTCGATCTGGTGTTCATGGATTTGCAGATGCCAGGCATGGACGGCGTGGAGACGACCGCCCGGTTGCGGGCGATGGATACCAAAACCCACCGCACGCCGGTGATCGCGCTCACCGCCCATGCCCTTGCCGATGAACAGGATCGCCTCGCCCGCCAGGGATTCGACGGCTATCTTGCCAAGCCGATCAGTAGCAGCCAGCTGATCGAGACCATCCGTGAGTACACCGGGTATGCGTGTGAGGCCTCACCTTCCCACCATCGCGAGGTGGTGCCGGAGGTTCGGGATACCCGCCGGGCGCTGCGTCCGTCCACCCGCAAGCTTCAGCACGACTGCGTGAGTGTGGAAGAGAGCATTCAACTGGCTGCCGGCAAAGCCGACCTGGCGGAAGAGCTGTTCAGTATGTTGCTGGAACAGCTACCGGCGGACGTGGAGAAAATTCATCAGCAGTGGGCCAAAGGCGACCTGGAACAGGTACTGGAGTGCGTTCACAAACTGCATGGCGCCACCCGATACTGTGGTGTGCCGGAACTGAGAGCGGCAGCCAATCAGCTTGAAACCGCTCTGAAATGTTCCTCTCCGGGCCTGGCCTATGAGAAGGACCAGCTGCTGGGCGCCATTGAGCGCCTGCAGATATGGAGTGAGCAAACCGACTGGCAGACGATGTTCCGCGGGCCGGCAGGCACCGATGAATTCACCCCCGCCGACACGGACAGCCTGACCTGAGGCAGTGGTCAGGCGCGTCCGCGGGCGCTTTCGAGAATCGCTTTCATTTCACGCACGGCGTCTTTCAGGCCGGTGAACACCGCGCGGGCGATGATCGCATGGCCGATATTCAGCTCGTTGATGCCGGGAATGGCTGCGACACGTTCGGTGTTGTGGTAGTGCAGGCCGTGGCCGGCGTTAACAATCAGGCCTTTTTTGCGGGCGTAGGCGACCGCATCCGCCAGCACCCGGAACGCGGCGTCCGCCGCTTGCGGCGTCTCTGCTTCGGCATACTCACCGGTGTGGAGCTCGATCACCGGCGCACCGCAACGAATGGCGGCGTCTATCTGGGCAGTGTCCGGATCGATGAACAGCGACACTTCCGCACCCAGTCGGGCCAGCCGCTCGCAGGCTTTGGCAACCCGGGCTTCCTGACCCTCCACATCCAGCCCACCCTCGGTGGTCAGCTCCTCGCGCTTTTCCGGCACCAGGCAGACACACTCGGGGCGCACCTGCTCGGCAAAGGCAAGCATGGCATCGGTCACTGCCATCTCCAGGTTCATCTTGGTCTGCAGCACTTCCTTGAGCATCAGCACATCCCGATCCTGGATGTGCCGCCGGTCTTCCCGCGGGTGAATGGTGATACCGTCGGCGCCGGCCTCTTCGGCCAGCAGCGCTGCCTGCACCGGATCCGGATAACGGGTCCCCCTGGCCTGTCGCAGGGTGGCCACGTGATCGATGTTCACACCAAGTAAGACTCTGGGATTCATTGGTTTCTCTCCGTTGGTTCTTTCCGACCGTGGCTGAACAGGGTTCTGCTGTGCAGGGGTTTGCCCTGCAGCAGGTAATCCACCAGCACCCGCATGACCCGCTTGGCGGTACGCCGGCACTCCAGTGATACGAAGTCGCCCTCTGCCAGGGCCAGTAATGCATCGCCCGGCAGGTTGCGAAGACGCACCTGCTGGCTCGGCACCTGCACGATACCCTGCTCCGGATCATAACAATAGCGCTGGCCGGGCTCGACCTCGGCACCGGTATCACGGGCCAGATCCCAGGCAAAACTGTAGCCGAGGGCCTCGACAAAGGAACGCTCGAAACGGCGTAGAACCGGCTCCACGTCGTCGTTGCTGGCCAGTTCAGCGAGCACGTCGATGTAGGCAGCAAACAGGGTGGGATGGGGATCGGCGGCAGGCAGAATCCGTTGCAGCAGTTCGTTGATGTACAAGCCGCTGTACAACGGAGTGGTACCCCGCAGCACCGGGCCGCTGCGTACTTCGGTCTGGGTCAGGGTTTTCAGATCGCCGCGCCCGGTCCAGTCCAGCAGCAGAGGCTGGAACGGTTGCAACTGGGCTTTGAGCGGACTGCGGGCACTGTTGGCGCCGCGGGCAATCAGGGACATCCGGCCGGCATTCAGGCTGAACACGTCGACCTGAAGGCTGGTTTCCCGCCAGGGCCGGCGATGAAGGACATACGCCGGTTCCTGTTGCACAGCCGTCGCCATGGGCGGACTCAGAAGTCGTTCATGCCCAGGCTTTTCAGAGCCCGGTCACTGTCGGCCCAGCCGCGCTTGACCTTCACCCAGAGGCGCAACATGACCTTGCTGTCGAACAACCGCTCCATATCGGCACGGGCATCCTGACCAATGCTGCGCAGACGGTCACCCTTGTCCCCGATCATGATCTTTTTCTGGCCTTCCCGCTCCACCAGAATCAGCGCCGAAATGTGCAGGGTTTTTCCGTCACGGCGGAACTCTTCAATTTCCACCGCCACCGAGTAAGGTAGCTCGGCACCGAGCTGACGGGTAATTTTCTCCCGCACCATTTCCGACGCCATGAACCGCTCGCTGCGATCGGTGATCTGATCATCCGGGTAGAAATGCACACTCTGCGGCAGATAACCGTAGACGGATTTCTCCAGGGGCTCGAGATTGGTCTCCTTCAGCGCCGACAGCGGAATGATTTCGGCAAACTCCCGCTTCTTCGACAGCATGTCCAGATGCGGCAGCAGAGACTCCCGCTTCTCGATCTTGTCCACCTTGTTCACCGCAAGGATCACCGGGCACTTCAGGGACGACAGCTTTTCCAGCACCAGCTCATCGGCGGTGGTCCACGTCAGTTGATCCACCACGAACACCACCACATCCACATCGATCAACGCCGAGGTGGCTGCCTTGTTCATATAGCGGTTCAGCGCGCGCGGCTCTTCCTCGTGCATGCCCGGGGTGTCCACGTAGATGGCCTGCACCGGCCCCAGGGTCTTGATACCCAGCACCTGATGCCGGGTGGTTTGCGGCTTGCGGGAGGTAATGCTCAGTTTCTGGCCGAGAATGTGGTTCAGCAGGGTCGACTTGCCCACGTTGGGCCGGCCGACAATGGCCACAAAACCGCAGCGACTGTCCGGATTTTCCGGACGGGTAATATCATTCATCAATCGTTCTCCACGCCCAATTCCTTCAGGGCATTACGGGCGGCCTGCTGCTCGGCAATACGACGACTGCTGCCAACTCCGGAGGTCTTGCGATCCAGAGACGGCAAAGCGCAGGAAACATGAAACGTCTGGGCATGAGCCTCGCCATCCACCGAGATCACATCGTATCGGGGCAATGGAAACTGGCGGGACTGCAGGTATTCCTGAAGGCGTGTTTTCGGATCTTTCTGGGTGTCCTGAAGATCGAGATTTTCGAGGCGTTGTTCAAACCAGCGCAGCACCTGTTGCCGGCAGGTCTCAAAATCGCTGTCCAGGTAGATGGCGCCAATGATGGATTCCACCGCGTCCGCAAGGATGGACTCACGACGGAAGCCGCCGCTTTTGAGTTCACCGGACCCCAGGCGCAGGTACTTGCCAAGCTCGAATTCACGGCCGATTTCAGCCAGTGTCACGCCCTTGACCATGCGAGCGCGCAGGCGGCTCAGCTGACCCTCACGGGCTTTCTCGAAATGCAGGTAAAGGTATTCCGCGATGACCATATTGACGATGGAATCCCCCAGGAACTCCAGCCGCTCGTTGTTCTGGTTGCCAAAACTGCGGTGAGTCAGCGCCAGCAGCAATCGCTCGGGCGCTTTGAACTGATAACCGATTCGACGCTGTAACTGTTCCAGATCCGGTTGCGAACTCACTGGCCCTGCATCTCGTATTCGTGTTTGAAGTGGATAACGGTGTCCACATTGCGGAACAGGTTGTTGCGCACTTCGTAGTCCACCTTGATCAACACTCGCTCGCCATCCTTTTCGACCGTAATCTGCTTGGCATCAAAGCCCCGCACGTTGTTCACGCTCAGGCGCTTGTTGATCAGGCCGCGGACCTCTGCCGGGCCCATGCGGGAGAGCCCCTCGGTACCGTCGAGGCCTTCGAGGGCCTCCTGAATGGTGATGTCATCAAGGTAGACCG
>JAEPMM010000292.1 GCA_017643965.1 Marinobacter sp. | reverse complement strand
GGAGGTCGCTGGCGTCGTGGTTGACCAGTGAGAACAGCCAGGCGGTGTTGCGGGTTCGCACTTCCGACTGCCGCAGCATCCGATCGGACGGCTGCCGCAGTATCTCCATCACCGGCTGCCGGTAGTCCAGCAGGTAATCGCCGCGGTTACGCTTCAGCATGTCGACACCGGCGCGGTGGTTGGGGGCTTCGGTAATCTCGACGCTTTTTGCTGCCTGCAGCTTGCCCAGCAGGCCGCCGTAGGTGTAGCCGCCGATCACGATCAGCCGGCGCTTTTCCAGATCCCTGAAATGAGCCAGCGGCGGTGTGCCGTCCACATACCAGGCGCTGAGCTGCACCGGTAACGGGCTGGCCCAGCTTTCCAGCACGTCGTCATGCAGGCTGGGAATGCCGGTTAACCCGGGCCAGAGATCGACGGTGCCGTTCTTCAAGTACAGGTAGATCCGGCCAACCGGCAGGTAAATGAACTCCACGGCGTAGCCGGCCTCATCGGCCACTTTGCGGGTCAGATCGATGAACAGGCCGGCGGCTTCGCCCTTGTCATTGCGGTATTCAATCGGTGGGAATTCGGCGTAGGCCACTTTCAGCACTGGCCGGGTGTCATCGGCGGCGTGGGCGGCGCCCGCCAGCATCAAAGCCCCGCTCAACCATGCCATCAGCAGGGTCACGCCAACACAGAACCGGTACCACCGTCGGCCCATAACCATCATCTTTTTGTTGTGGGTGTCACCCTAGTCTAGCGCAGAATCACCAAAGGTTTTTCCGCGGTTTTGAGCATATTGGTGGTGGTGCTGCCCACCAGGAACTGACGTATGCGGGAATGGCCGTAGGCGCCCATCACCAGCAGGTCGATGCCGTGCTCTTCCTGGTAACCGTGCAGGGTTTTTTCCACATCGCCGGCGCGAATCGCCAGGTGCACTTCGCAGCCCTGCGCCGCCAGCAGGCGTTCGGCCTCTTTAAGCTGCTCCCAGCGGTCGTTGGTGTCCGGACCAATCATCACCAGGTGCAGCGGGAAACCCTGGAACACCGGGCTGCTGGCCAGCAGTTCCACGCCCTTGAAGGCGGTGGCGGAGCCATCGAACGCCAGCATCGCGATCGGTGCTGGTTTCGCCGTGCAGCCCCATCACCAGCAGGCGGGTCTCGTGTTCGATGGCCAGCAGGGAATCGGTCAGGTCACCGTGGCGCTGGCGCTTGATCACGTCCGCAACGCCGTGGGAGCTTACCCGCTCCTCGGCGGCATTCAGCATGTGGTGACCCTGTTCCAGCGCCAGCTTGCTGCGCTTCTGGTCCAGCTCCGCCAGCTCTTCCATCCGGTGTTCGCGGCTGCCCAGACCAATGGTGCCGGCCAGATCGGTTTCCGCCGGATAGCGCTCCTGATCCAGCACATGGAACAGCGTCACCGGCGCCTGCAGGCGGTGGCTGGCCCAGGCCGCGTAATCACACACGGCCGAGGCTGCTCGGGAACCATCAATGCATGCTACGACCCGGGTCATCGTTACCTCATTGCGGTCTTGTACGGATTCCACAGTCATATCAGTGCCCCATCAGCTGGTCAACTGCATCGGGCTTGTCGTGCACACCAAAGCGGTCAACGATGGTGGCGCTGGCTTCGTTGAGGCCGAGGATCTCGACATCGGCACCCTCACGCCGGAACTTGATCACCACCTTGTCCAGCGCACCGACGGCAGTGATGTCCCAGAAGTGGGCGCGGCTGAGGTCGATCACCACTTTGTCCAACGCTTCCTTGAAATCGAACGACGCGGTGAATTTCTCGGAGGAGCTGAAGAACACCTGGCCCACCACCCGGTAGGTGCGGGTTCCGCCCGCGTCATCCAGCTCGGAACTGACGATCATGAAGTGCCCGATCTTGTTGGCGAAGAACAGCGCCGCCAGCAGCACGCCGGCGAGCATGCCGAACGCCAGGTTGTGGGTGGCCACCACCACAATCACGGTGACCACTATCACAATGTTGGTGGAAAGCGGGTGCTTTTTCAGGTTGAGCACCGAATCCCAGGAGAAGGTACCGATGGACACCATGATCATCACCGCCACCAGCGCGGCCATGGGAATCTGCACCAGCCAGGCATCGAGCACCAGCACCATCACCAGCAGGAATACCCCGGCGGTCAGGGTCTACAGGCGGGTGCGGCCACCGGATTTGACGTTGATGATGGACTGGCCAATCATCGCGCAGCCGGCCATGCCGCCCAGCAGGCCGGAGCCGATGTTGGCGATGCCCTGGCCCTTGCACTCGCGGTTACGATCACTGGTGGTGTCGGTGAGGTCGTCCACGATGGTGGCGGTCATCATCGATTCCAGCAGGCCCACCACGGCCAGAGCCACGGAATACGGCAGGATGATCATCAGCGTGTCGAGGTTCAGCGGTACATCCGGCCATAGGAAGATCGGCAGGGTATCCGGCAGCTCACCCATGTCACCCACGGTGCGGATGTCCAGATTGAGGAACATGGCCACGGCGGTCAGCGAAACGATACAGATCAGCGGTGAGGGCAGGATCTTGCCGACAACCGGGAGCAGCGGGAACAGGTAAATGATGCCCAGGCCGGCGGCGGTCATGGCGTAGACGTGCCAGGTGACGTTGGTCAGCTCCGGTAACTGGGCCATGAAGATCAGAATCGCCAGGGCATTGACGAAGCCGGTGACCACCGAGCGCGACACAAAGCGCATCAGCCCGCCCAGCGTCAGATAGCCGGCACCAATCTGCAGCACACCGGTCAGCAGGGTGGCCGCCAGCAGGTATTCCAGGCCGTGCTCTTTCACCAGGGTGACCATCAGCAGCGCCATGGCACCGGTGGCGGCCGAAATCATGCCCGGGCGGCCGCCGACGAACGCGATGATGACAGCAATACAGAACGATGCGTACAGACCCACCTTGGGGTCCACGCCGGCAATGATGGAAAAGGCGATGGCTTCGGGAATCAGCGCCAGCGCCACCACGATGCCCGCCAGCAGATCACCACGTATGTTGGTGAGCCAGTTGTCTTTAATCGATTTGATCATAAACAATTCCGTTTATTACAGTACGTCAGAATGGCATTCTCCCCGCCTGACCCGCAGGCCGACGGGGAGCACAATACCCATCGATTCAGATGTGATTGATGACCATGTACAGGCCGACGGAGCCCATCACAATCATGTAGGGAAACGCCATCACCACCATGCGGCCGTAGGAAAGCCGTACCAGCGGTGCGATGGCGGAAGTCAGCAGGAACAGGAACGCGGCCTGTCCGTTGGGGGTGGCCACACTCGGCAGGTTGGTGCCGGTGTTGATGGCAATGGCCAGGGTCTGGAAGTGGTCGTAGCTGATGCTGCCGGCGTCCAGCGCCTGCTTGATCTCGCTGATGTAGACGGTGGCCACGAACACGTTGTCACTGATCATCGACAGCAGACCGTTGGCGATGAAGAACATGCCCGGCTGCTGCGCCTCAGGCAGCGACAGTACGTATTCGATGATCGGCTTGAACAGGTGCTGCTCGTGAATCACCGCCACGATGGCAAAGAACACCACCAGCAGCGAGGTGAACGGCAGGGATTCCTGGAAGGCCTTGCCGATCTGGTGCTCATCGGTGATGCCGGTGAACGAGGTGATCAGGATGATCACCAGCAGGCCGATCAGCCCCACTTCCGCCAGGTGGAACGCCAGCCCCACCACCAGAATCAGCGCGGCGACGGCCTGGATCCACAGCGCCGCCTGATCGGCTTTGGTGCGCTTGTTGCGCTCGTTATCGGCAAACTCCTCCAGCACCCGGCGCACCGGCTTCGGTAGACGCCCGCCGTAACCGAACCAGCGCAGTTTCTCCAGCAGCCAGCAGGTGAACAGACCGGCAAACAGCACCGGCACACTGACCGGCGCCATGTGCAGGAAGAACTCGGCGAAATCCCAGCCCACCACCTTGGCAATCAGCAGGTTCTGGGGCTCACCCACCATGGTCGCCACGCCGCCCAGCGCGGTACCGATGGCGCCGTGCATCAGCAGGCTGCGCAGGAAAGCGCGGAAGTTCTCCAGATCCTCCCGGTGCAACTCGATCACGTGGTCATCGCTGCCGGCGTTGTGGTCCTTGTGCTGATAGCCCTTGCCCGACGCCACCTTGTGGTACACCGAGAAAAAGCCCACCGCCACGCTGATGATCACCGCGGTCACGGTCAGGGCATCGAGAAACGCCGACAACAGCGCCGCCGCCGCACAGAACAGCAACGACAGCGCCGACTTGGAGCGCACGCCGACGAGGATCTGGGTGAAGGTGACCAGCAGCAACTCCTTCATGAAGTAGATGCCCGCCACCATAAACATCAGCAGCAGAATCACCGGGAAGTTGGTGAGCACTTCCAGATACACCGCATCCGGGGTGGTGAGGCCGATCAGTAACGCCTCAATGGCCAGCAGGCCACCGGGCAGCAACGGATAGCACTTCAGCGCCATGGCCAGGGTGAAGATGAACTCGCCGATCAGCAACCAGCCGGTAACCACCGGGCCGAACACCGCCAGCATGATGGGGTTGATGACCAGGAACAGCAGGATAATCTGCTTGTACCAGACCGGCGCCTTTCCCCGAAAGTAGTGGGTAAAACCTGAGTTGACCGTATTAGGCATTGCACAATCTTCTGATTGATCGGGCG
>JAEPMM010000325.1 GCA_017643965.1 Marinobacter sp. | reverse complement strand
CGCTGCCCAGCTGGTGCGCGCCTGGGGCCTGGGACCCATGGCGGAAGACGCCATGCGCTACCAGCATGCCCTGCCATCGGAGATTCGTGATGCCGGTCACCTTGTCAAACTGATCAGCCTGGCGACCCGGCTGGCGCTGTCAGATGCTGCCGGTATAGCAGCCGCGGCAACTGTGTTCGGCCTCAGCGAGGAACTGACCCGTGAACTCCAGCGACGTATTGACCGGGAGGTGTCCGGCGTGGCCGGGTCGCTCGGCATCACGCTGAGTGAAACCTACGATGCCGGCACTGCCAACCGGAGACTGAAACAGGCCGTTCTGAAACAGGCGCTGGCGAGCCAGTCGCTGGCGTGGTCCGCCTTCGAAGGCTCGCTGGATGACACCCTGGCGGAAACGGTGAACAGCCTGACACTGGTCACCGGCCTGCCGGCGCTGTGTTTTTCCCGGATGGGTGATGAGCTGGTGCTGCTGTCCACAACCGTCGGCTCGGTTCCGCCGTTGACCCTTAAGGTCAACCCGGCCGCCAGCGTGCTGACGGCCGCGTTCGCGACGGGAGAAGTGGTGGCGCTTGCCGATCGCCCCCCTTCGGTGCAGGACCGGCAGCTGCTGTCGCTCCTGCACACGCCATCGCTGGTGGCCATACCGCTTCTGACCGGAGAGGACTGTCCCGCGATGTTCGTACTGGGCACGGATGACGGAAGTGCCGACATCGCAGAAGAACTGGGCATGCTGTTCTGCCGCGAGCTCGCCGGCGCGCTGCTGGAACGGCGCCCACAGACACCGCCCCCCGACCGCGATCTGGAGGCGGAACTGATGCGCCAGTCAGTTCGCCGTCAGGTTCACGAAATCAGTAATCCGCTGACCATCATCCGACAGTACATCCACCAGCTGCGGCATCGCCTCACGCACGCGGATGTGCAGGCAGAGCTGGACGTGATCCATGAAGAACTGGACCGTGCCAGCGACCTGCTGCTGCAGATCAGCCAGCCCGATCAACGTCTGCCCGAGGGCGACCGCGGGACCGCGCGGGTCAATGATGAAATTGCCACAATGAAGGGTTTGCTGCTGGAGGCGTTGTTCAGCGAGGCCGACAGATCCCTGACGATCACCCTGTGCGACGAGGACACGGGTGTTGCGGCGCCCGCGTCGGTCATCCGGCAGATTCTGATCAACCTGACCCGCAACGGGGCGGAGTGCCTCGGCACGCCGGGGCAGGTATCCATCCGTACGGCAGCGCCGGTGTGGCAGAATGGCCGGCGTTGGGTGGAACTGGAAATTTCCGATGACGGTCCGGGCATTCCGGACGCCATCCGCGACCGGCTGTTTGCACCGGTAAACAGCACCAAAGGGAGAGGCCACAGCGGACTGGGCCTGAGCATAGTCAAACAGCTTATTGATGACATGGAGGGCATCATTGCTTGTGGCACGGGGCACGAAGGCACCACCTTCAGGATATGGCTGCCGGCCGTGGGCGATAACAACAACCAGAACGACTGACGACACATCAACAGGCAAACACGCGATGAAACCTGCGCAACCGGATTATTCTCCAACCAGCGATTTACCCGCCAGGATCCTGGTGGTCGATGACGAACCGCGGTTGCTCGAAAGCCTTGCGTCGCTGCTCAGAGGCCGCCACTACCAGGTTACAGAAGCCGGGGGCGGTCGCCGCGCCTGCCAGCTGATCGACGAAGAAACCTTCGATCTGGCGATGCTGGACCTGCGCATGCCCGAGGTCGATGGCTTTGCCGTCATGTCACACATCGCCAACCGGCAACCGGGCTGCGGTGTCATCGTGGTCAGTGGCGAGAGCTCGTTCACCGCGGTCAGCCGGGCGCTGCGCCGGGGCGCACTGGATTACATCCGCAAACCGTTTGACCCTGAGGAACTGCTGGCCACAGTGGACAACGTGCTGGGCAAACAGTCATTGCTGCGCTCTCACGATCATATCCAGATGCGCCTGGAAAAATCTGAGGCCCTGCACCGCTACATCGTCAACAGCTCCCCCGATATCGTATTCATGCTCGACGGCGAGGGCCATTTCTGTTTTGTGAACAGCAAAATTGAAACCCTGCTCGGCTACCATCCGCAGGAACTCAGCGGCCGGCATTTCCGGGACATTCTCGACGACCGTGACGTGGCTCGCGGCACCTATGCCCTCAACGGCCCCAATATTACCGCGGATAACCCGCGCACACTGGAAGTGCGACTGAAGACCCGGGGCAGTCGCAGGGCCAACCGTCACTTCGAGATCACCGCCTTTCCCATCGATCCTGAAACCTGGCCCCACACCGGTGGCAACGGCCGCGAGGCTCGTTATTACGGCACCGCCCGCGATGTCACAGAACGCAAGGAGGCGGAAGCGTTCATCAATTTCCAGGCCTACCACGACCTGCTGACACGGCTGCCGAACCGCGCGCTGTTCAAGGACCGCCTGGAGCTGGCCATCACCCACGCCCGCCGGGAAAACCAGAAACTTGCGGTGATGTTCCTCGACCTTGACCGTTTCAAGGTCATCAACGACACCCTCGGTCACGCCATGGGCGACCGGCTGCTGCAAGCCGTCACCCAGCGGCTGGAGCGGTGCCTGCGCAAGGGCGATACCCTGTCGCGGTTTGGCGGCGATGAATTCACCCTGCTGTTGCCGTCCATTCACAGCCATGAGGACGCCCGCCAGATTGCCCGGAAACTCATCAGCGCCCTGCGCGCCCCGTTTCAACTGGGTGAGCACGAAGTGTTTGTGGGAGTCAGCATCGGCATTTCGATCTTTCCGGAAGCCGGTGCCGACATGGACCAGCTCATCCAGAACGCGGACATTGCCATGTACCACGTCAAAGCCCGTGGTAAGGACGGCTACCGCTTCTTCTCCGAGAGCATGAGTATCGATACCGCCAATCGACTGAGCCTGGAGCGGGATCTGCGCCTGGCCCTGGAGCGGGATGAACTGAAAGTGTTCTACCATCCCCAGGTGTGTTCTAACAGTAACCGGGTGGTGGGTCTGGAGGCCCTGGTACGCTGGCAACACCCGAAACGGGGACTGCTGTACCCGCGGGACTTCCTGCCCCTGGCAGAGGAAACCAAACTGATCGCGCGGCTCAGTGAGCGGGTGCTTGATCAGGCCTGCCGCGACGTCGGCAACTGGATCCGGGCCGGGCATCGGGACTTGCGACTGGCGGTGAACCTGTCACCGATGCAGGTGGAGCACCCGCGCTTTGTCGATACGCTGATGGAGCAGGTACGCGCCCATGGGTTTCCACCGCAAAACCTGGAGATCGAAATCACCGAGAATCTGATCATGAACGACCTGGAGCAGATCAGTCAGAAACTGCGGGAGCTGGCCGATTTCGGCGTGCGCATCGCCATCGACGATTTTGGTACCGGGTACTCCTCACTCAACTATATCCATCGCCTGCCCATTCACACCCTCAAGGTCGACCAGTCCTTCGTCAAGGCTATCCGCAGTGGCGAGGACGGCGCCTGCATTGTGAACGCTATTATCGCCATGGCCCACGGCCTCAAGCTGGAAATTGTGGCTGAGGGGGTCGAAACCGATGAGCAGCTGGCCTACCTGAAAAATCTGGGCTGTCATCAGGTTCAGGGCTTCTATTACGGGCCGGCACGGCCGGCGGACGTGATCGAAAAAAACCTGGGCCACCTGACCGCCAAAGCCGCTTCCTTCTGAGCCCGATCTTACCGGGCAGTCCCATTTCCTTTTTCCGATAATCCATTGTCGGACATTCTTATTATAAATGTTGACTTGGTTTGCAAAGTATTTCTTTGCGTTACTTTGTGTATCCGGAAATGCGTGGTGCTGCACATATTTGCCCCTATGCCTTCACTAAAGTGAGTTCACGAACAGAGTGAAAGCACTCAGGCGTTGTCACCGGAAAGCCGACAGGCAGTCGAGCCAACAATCACAACAACGGTGACAGCAACCACAGGATCTGGACAGGCAGCAGTCACCATGCGCGACAAGTACAAATACATCGGCCCGGTTTACGACTTCCTCAGCAACCTCTACAGCGGCAAGAACATTCACCGCTGCAAAACCGCCATGCTCGACGTGGAAAATGCCCACGGGGCGGGACGATGTAGCGCTGCTGGGGTTCACATCGGGGTCTACCGGAGTGCCCAAGGCGACAATGCATTTCCACCGGGATTTGATGATCATCGCCGATGGCTATGCGCGCGAGGTCTT
>JAEPMM010000477.1 GCA_017643965.1 Marinobacter sp. | reverse complement strand
CGTTCCCCTGTTCCTGCTTGGCTTTCTTCGCTTTCTTGCCCTTTTTGCCGTTGGCCTTGTCATCGGCGGCGTCAGCCGCGGCCAGCACTTCCTCACGCAGTGCCTCGGGGGCCAGCGGGAAGCCGAGTTTGCGGCGGCTGTCGAAGTAGGCCTGGGCAACGGCGCGGGCAAGGGTGCGAACGCGCAGGATGAACCGCTGGCGCTCGGTCACGGAAATGGCGTGACGGGCATCCAGCAGGTTGAAGGTGTGGGAGGCTTTCAGTACCTGTTCGTAGGCCGGCAGAGCCAGACCGGCGTCAATCAGTCGGGCGCTCTCGCGTTCATGGACATCGAAGCTGTGGAACAGGAAGTCGGTGTCGGCGTGCTCGAAGTTGTAGGTGGACATTTCCACCTCCTGCTGGTGGAACACGTCGCCGTAGGTGACCACGCCGTCCGGCCCCTGCGTCCACACCAGGTCGTACACGCTGTCGACGCCCTGCAGGTACATGGCGATGCGCTCGAGGCCGTAGGTCAGCTCACCGGTGACCGGGTAGCATTCGAGGCCGCCCACCTGCTGGAAGTAGGTGAACTGGGTGACTTCCATGCCGTTGAGCCAGATCTCCCAGCCCAGACCCCAGGCCCCCAGGGTGGGAGATTCCCAGTTGTCTTCCACGAAGCGGATGTCGTGCACCAGCGGGTCCAGCCCCAGCGCCTTCAGGGAATCCAGGTACAGCTCCTGAATGTTATCCGGTGACGGCTTCAGCACCACCTGGAACTGGTAATAATGCTGCAGGCGGTTGGGGTTTTCGCCGTAGCGGCCGTCGGTGGGGCGGCGGCTGGGCTGAACGTAGGCCGCGTTCCAGGTTTCCGGGCCGATGGAGCGCAGGAAGGTGGCCGGGTGAAAGGTGCCGGCGCCCACTTCCATGTCCAGCGGCTGGAGCACCACGCAGCCGTGCTGCGCCCAGAAATTCTGCAGGGCCAGAATCAGACCCTGGAAGGTTTTGACGTCCGGGGTATTGTTGATAGTTACCTTGTCTGTCACGACGATTGCCTGCTGATCAGTCTGTGTGTGGCGCCCCGTTGCCTGGTCATGGCCGGGGCACGCTGAAAAAAGGCGCATTATACGCTGGCCAGACGTGTATTTCTAAACGGCGTTCACCGTCCTGTTTTTGCTAGAAGAACGTGAGCCCCACCTGGAACAGTTTTTCCACGTCGCGGATACGGGTCTTGTCCACCAGGAACAGGATCACGTGGTCATCCGGCTGCACCCGCAAGTGATCGTGGGCGATCAGTACTTCGTTGCGACGAACGATGGCGCCGATGGTGGTGCCTTCCGGCAGGTTGATTTCGTCCAGCCGCTTACCGACGACCTTGGACGAGCGGTGGTCACCGTGGGCAATGGCCTCGATGGCTTCCGCCGCACCCCGGCGCAGGGAGTGCACGTTAACTACGTCGCCACGACGTACATGGGTCAGCAGGCTGCCAATGGTGGTTTGCTGGGGCGAGATGGCGACGTCGATGTCGCCGCCCTGAATCAGATCGACGTAGTCCGGGTTGTTGATCAGGGTCAGCACCTTGCGGGCGCCGAGGCGCTTGGCCAGCAGCGAGGCCATGATGTTGGCCTCGTCGTCGTTGGTAACGGCGCAGAACACGTCGGTGTTCTCGATGTTCTCTTCCAGCAGAATGTCCTTGTTGGCCGCGTTGCCCTCCAGTACCACGGTTTTGCGCAGATTCTCCGACAGCATCACGCAGCGCTCACGGTCGCGTTCCAGCAGCTTGACCTGATAGCGGCTTGCCAGAGTATGGGCCAGGCGCTGGCCGATGTTGCCGCCACCGCAGATGAAGATGCGCTTGTAGGGTTTTTCCAACGGCTGCAGTTCGCTCATGACCGAGCGGAT
>JAEPMM010000051.1 GCA_017643965.1 Marinobacter sp. | reverse complement strand
GGGTCGGCACCAATGGTCGATACCTTCGCCCCCAGCTCACGAAACACCTTCGGGGCCACGTGGTAGGTGGCGCCGTGAGCGCAGTCCAGGACGATATGCAGGCCCTCGAGGGTAAACTCATTGGGTACGGTGCTCTTGCAGAATTCCACGTAGCGGCCGGGGGCGTCGTCCACCCGCGACGCCTTGCCCAGGTCCGACGACTCACACACCCGGACAGGCTCGTCCAGCCAGCGCTCAATCTCTGACTCCAGCGCGTCATCCAGCTTGGTGCCGTTGGCAGAGAAGAACTTGATGCCGTTGTCATAGTGGGGGTTATGGGAGGCACTGATCACAATACCGGCCGACGCACGAAAGGTACGGGTAAGGTAGGCGATGGCCGGCGTGGGCATAGGCCCGAGCAGCTTCACATCCACACCCGCCGCGGACAACCCGGCCTCCAGCGCTGACTCGAACATGTAGCCGGAGATCCGCGTGTCCTTGCCGATCAACACACTGTTGCGCTGACCGGCGCGCTTGAAGGCCTGACCGGCCGCCCAGCCCAGATGCAGCATGAATTCGGGGGTAATCGGGTGTTCACCCACACGGCCGCGGATGCCGTCTGTGCCAAAATATTTTCTGTCGCTCATCGACCTGCCTCCTTCATCGCCGCCACCACACGGACGGCGTCTGCGGTTTCCCTGACGTCGTGGGCGCGAATGATCGATGCGCCCTTCATGGCAGCTATTGTCGCGGCAGCAAGACTCGCGGGCAACCGTTCATTCACCTCCCGCCCGGTGATCTGGCCCAGCATGCTTTTTCGGGAAATCCCCACCAGCAGTGGATGACCCAGTATGTGCAACTGCTCCAGCGACGCCAGCAACTCGATATTGTGCTCGAGGCGCTTACCGAACCCGAAGCCCGGATCCAGGATGATGTGCTCAGACCGGACACCGGCCGCCTCGACCACGCGCATGCGCTCGGTCAGGAAAGAACTGACATCGCGGCGCACGTTCCGATACGCGGGATTGTCCTGCATGAAGTCCGGCTCGCCCTGAATGTGCATCAGACACACGGGAATGTCGGCTGCGGCGGCCGCCTCCGGTGCACCGGTGCGCTGCAGCGCCCGTACATCGTTGATCATGCCGGCACCGAGCCTCGCGGCCTCGGCCATTACCTCAGGCGCACTGGTGTCGACCGATATGATGGTATCCAGCTCGCGGGCGATGGCCTCGACCACCGGGCAGACCCGGTCGAGCTCCTCGGCCACAGACACCGGTTTTGCTCCGGGCCGGGTGGACTCGCCACCCACATCGATAAAGGTAGCGCCATCGGCCACCATTTGTCGGGCCCGAGCCAGCGCGGCATCCGGCGCATTGAACCTGCCACCGTCGGAAAAGGAATCCGGGGTGACGTTGAGTATGCCCATCACGTAGCAACGGGACATGGTCAGCACCCGACCGGCAAAGTTGATCTCCATAGCCAACCCTTGTGAATCTGCACAAATACAAACGCCGCCCCAGAAGGGGCGGCGCAGTCACTTCAAACGTATTGTCTTCGCGGCGCGAACTCAGTGCTCGCCGGCTGGGCGACCAACGCCCGGCTGCTTGCCGTCGTCGGAACTCCGCGGTGCTGGTGCCGTCTCCGGCTCTTCCGCTGACACACCACCGGTCGGCCCGCTGTCACCCCAACCTTTCGGCGGGCGGGGTACGCGCCCTTCCATGATGTCATCAATCTGGAAGCGGTCGATGGTTTCGTACTTCATCAGTGCGTCTGCCATCAGGTCCAGCTTGTCGCGGTTGTCGACCAGCATCTGCTTGGCCTTTTCGTAGCACTCATCAATGATGTTACGAACTTCCTCATCAATGCGCTGAGCGGTCTCCGGCGAGTACACCGTCTGGGTTTGCCCGGCGGAGCGGCCGAGGAACGGCTCTTCGCTGTCGGTATCGTACTGCAGCGGCCCCAGCTTCTCGGACAGACCCCAGCGGGTGACCATGTTCCGGGCCAGACTGGTGGCACGCTCGATGTCATTGGACGCCCCGGTGGTGACACCATCGAAGCCCAGTGTCAGCTCATCCGCAATGCGGCCGCCGAACAGACTGCAAATGGAGCTGATCAGGAACCGCTTGCTGTGGCTGTACCTGTCCTCTTCCGGCAGGAACATGGTCACGCCCAGAGCCCGGCCGCGGGGAATGATACTGACCTTGTAGACCGGGTCGTGCTCCGGCATCAGTCGACCCACGATGGCGTGGCCGGACTCGTGATACGCGGTGTTCCGCTTTTCTTTCTCGCTCATCACCATGGACTTGCGCTCGGCGCCCATCATGATCTTGTCTTTGGCGAGCTCGAACTCTTCCATCGATACCAGACGCTGGTTACGACGCGCCGCGAACAGGGCGGCCTCGTTCACCAGGTTGGCCAGATCAGCACCGGAGAAACCGGGTGTGCCACGGGCAATCAGCGCGGGCTCCACACCATCCGAGAGCGGTACTTTTTTCATATGTACCTTGAGAATCTGCTCACGGCCGATGATGTCCGGCAGTCCGACCACGACCTGGCGGTCAAAACGACCGGGTCGCAGCAACGCCGGGTCCAGAACGTCCGGACGGTTGGTGGCGGCGATGACGATAACGCCTTCGTTACCTTCAAACCCATCCATCTCAACCAGCAACTGGTTCAGCGTCTGCTCGCGCTCATCGTGACCGCCGCCCATGCCGGCGCCACGGTGACGGCCGACCGCGTCAATCTCATCGATAAAGATGATGCAGGGGCTCTGCTTTTTGGCCTGCTCGAACATATCGCGAACCCGGGACGCACCCACGCCCACGAACATTTCCACGAAGTCGGAACCGGAAATCGAGAAGAACGGCACTTTGGCTTCGCCGGCAATGGCCTTGGCCAACAGAGTTTTACCAGTACCCGGCTGACCGACCATCAATACGCCTTTGGGAATGCTGCCGCCGAGACGCTGGAACTTGCTCGGGTCGCGCAGGAAATCCACCAGTTCCTTGACGTCTTCCTTGGCCTCATCAACACCCGCCACGTCGGCGAATGTCGTCTTGATTTGATCCTCGCTCATCAGCCGAGCCTTGCTCTTGCCGAACGACATGGGGCCTTTGCCACCGCCACCGCCCTGCATCTGTCGCATAAAGAACACGAACAGCGCGATGATGATCAGAATCGGGAACGCAGCAACCAGCAACTGGGTCCAGAGGCTCTGCCGCTCCGGCTCCTTACCGACCACTTCCACCCGGTTGGCGAGCAGGTCGTCCATCAGCTTGTTGTCGGCGATTTGCGGGCGGATAGTCTGGAACTGCGACCCATCGCCACGCGTGCCCTGAATTTGCAGGCCGTCAATGGTCACCTGACGGACCTGTCCGTCCTGCACCATCTCGACAAACTGCGAGTAGTTGAGCTGTTGACCGCTGGTGGTGGGAGAGAAATTCTGAAACACCATCAGCAGTACGGTGGCTATGATTAGCCAGAGAACCAGATTTTTTGCCATATCGTTCAAGGATCGTCACCTGTGAATTGAAAGGTTGACCGTGTTCATGGAAACCTTTTTGAACACCTTACACCAATTGTACGCCCATCCACCAGAATCAGCCCATCCGTATCTGCCACCGATGGCTGCCGGCAAACGCTGTCTGCGCGCGATATCACCGGGCGGGGCTATTGCCTTGAGCAATTACACAACGGCCATACCCCTGATAATGGGCGCCCTGTCCGAAATTACAATGTCTGCCGGCAATTCTCTGTTGCCGGATGACCGGCGCAGACCCGAGCGGCGACCTTGCCAAAGAACCCCGCGATACGTGGTATTGGCCATTTCTCCACCGTACCGATCTGTTACAATCCGCCGATTGTACGATTGCGACGGCCGCCGTGCCGCTGACGTTTTGTTAATTGCATCCATTAAGAGATTACATCATGAGCCTTTCACCGGAACAGCGCCGGGAATACCGGGGCATTGCCCACAACCTGAAACCCGTCATCATTGTTGGCGACAAGGGCCTGTCAGAAGGACTTCAGGAAGAACTGGAGCGAGCCCTCAACGACCACGAGCTGATCAAGGTCAAGGTAGCCAGCACTGATCGCGAGGTTCGTCAGGAAGCCATCGCCGAGCTCTGCAAGGCGTCGGGAGCCGAACTGGTGCAGACCATCGGCAAGATTGCGGTGATCCTGCGGCGGGCGAAAAAACCGAACCCCAAGCTCTCCAACCTGCTGCGCAACAAGCCGTAACTAGCCGGATTGCCCGGGCGAGAAACAAAAAAGCCGGCTGTGAACCCCACAGCCGGCTTTTTATTGCGCGGAGCGAACCCCGCTCCGAGTCACACGTACTCGACTTCCTCGATTTCATACTCCACCGTACCGGACGGCACACGGATGGCAACCACGTCGCCTTCGCTCTTGCCGACCAGGGCACGAGCAATGGGGGAGGAGATAGACAGCTTGCCGGACTTGATGTCGGCCTCGTCTTCACCAACGATCTGGTAAACCACCTGCTCATCGGTGTCCATGTTCAGCAAATGCACCGTGGTGCCGAAGATCACCTTACCGGTGTTTTCAATCGTGGTGACGTCAATCACCTGCGCTGCCGACAGCTTGCCTTCGATCTCCTGGATGCGGCCCTCGATAAAGCTCTGCTGCTCACGCGCTGCGTGGTACTCGGCGTTCTCTTTCAGGTCGCCGTGTTCACGGGCGTCGGCAATGGCCGCAATCACCCGCGGGCGATCTTCGGACTTGAGCTTCTGAAGCTCTGCGCGCAGACGGGATTCACCCGCCTTTGTCATGGGTACTCTGTCAGCCATAATCTTACTTTCCTGCGTGTAGATCCTGGAGGCGACGAACGGTGCGTTCCGGGCCGAATTTAATCGCCCGGCAGAAAGCTTCGCCACCTGCCAGCGTCGTGGTATAGGTCACCTTGGTCTGCAAGGCGGACTGGCGAATCTGCGCCGAGTCGGAAATGGCCTTGCGCCCTTCGGTGGTGTTGATAATCAGCTGAACCTGACCGTTCTTGATGGCATCCACAATATGCGGACGGCCTTCACGGACCTTGTTGACGCGCTCAACCTCAATGCCGGCTTCTTTCAGGGCCTTGGCGGTACCGGTGGTGGCAATCAGCTTGAACCCGGCATCCACCAGATCCTGTGCCACCCGGGCAGCGCCGGGCTTGTCCACATCACGCACCGACATGAACGCGGTGCCCTTGCCCGGCAACCGCTCACCGATGGCCAGTGCGGCCTTGGCAAAGGCTTCGTCGAAGCTGTCGCCCAGCCCCATGACCTCACCGGTGGATTTCATTTCCGGACCAAGGATCGGGTCCACGGCCGGAAACTTGTTGAACGGGAATACCGATTCCTTCACTGCGTAGTAGGTCGGCACGATCTCTTTGGTGAAACCCTGCTCGGCGAGCGATTTGCCGGCCATGACCCGGGCGGCCACTTTCGCCAGCGACACACCGATGGCCTTGGATACGAAGGGCACGGTACGGGACGCGCGGGGATTCACCTCGATCACGTAGATCTTGCCATCCTGCCACGCCAGCTGCACGTTCATCAGGCCGATCACATCAAGCTCGATGGCCATCTTGCGCACCGCTTCACGCATCTCGTCCTGCACGTCTTTCGACAGCGTGTAGGGCGGCAGCGAGCAGGCAGAGTCACCGGAATGTACGCCGGCCTGCTCGATGTGCTGCATGATGCCACCGATGACCACATCCGTGCCGTCGGAAATGGCGTCAATGTCCACCTCGATGGCAGCATTGAGGAAGTGGTCCAGCAGCACCGGGCTGTCGTTGGACACCAGCACGGCGTTACGCATGTAGCGTACCAGCTCGGCTTCGTCGTAAACGATTTCCATGGCGCGACCACCCAGCACGTAGGACGGGCGCACCACCAGCGGATAACCGATTTCCCGCGCCGCCAGAATGCCTTCCTCGTGGCTGCGCACGGTGGCGTTTTCCGGCTGCAGCAGCCCCAGACGGGTGATCATCTGCTGGAAACGCTCGCGATCTTCGGCGCGGTCGATGGCGTCCGGGCTGGTACCGATGATCGGTACGCCCGCCGCTTCCAGACCCCGGGCCAGCTTCAGCGGCGTCTGGCCACCGTACTGGACAATCACACCCTTGGGCTTTTCGACGTTGATGATTTCCAGCACGTCTTCCAGCGTGATCGGCTCGAAGTAGAGGCGATCGGAGGTGTCGTAGTCGGTGGACACCGTCTCCGGGTTACAGTTGATCATGATGGTTTCGTAGCCGTCCTCACGCATGGCAAGGGCCGCGTGAACACAGCAGTAATCAAACTCGATACCCTGACCGATGCGGTTGGGACCGCCACCGATCACCACGATCTTGTCACGATCGGAGACGTCGGCCTCGCACTCTTCTTCATAAGTGGAGTACATGTACGCGGTGTCAGAGGCGAATTCCGCAGCGCAGGTATCCACCCGCTTGTACACCGGACGGATGCCCAGATCGTGGCGCAGCTTGCGCAGGCTGACCTCGGAGATACCCAGCAGCTTGGCCAGGCGGCCATCCGAGAAGCCCTTGCGTTTGAGGCGGAACAGGGCGTCGCGGTCGATATCGGCCTTGCCCGCCGACTTCAGCGCCTGCTCCTCACGGATCAGATCTTCGATCTGTACCAGGTACCAGGGGTCAACGTGGGTATTGTTGAAGACTTCTTCAACGGTCATACCGGCACGGAAAGCGTCACCGATGTACCACAGCCGCTCGGCCCCGGGCACATTGAGTTCCTGGGTCAGGGTTTCCTGGCCGTCGGTGGTATCCAGCTCCACTTTTTCCTCGAAGCCTTCGGAACCCACTTCCAGGCCACGCATGGCTTTCTGCAGGGATTCCTGGAAGGTGCGGCCAATGGCCATGACCTCACCCACGGATTTCATCTGGGTGGTCAGGCGTGCATCGGCCTGGGGAAACTTCTCGAAGGTGAAGCGCGGAATCTTGGTGACCACGTAATCGATGCTGGGCTCGAACGACGCCGGGGTGACCCCACCGGTAATTTCGTTACGCAGCTCGTCAAGGGTATAACCCACCGCCAGCTTGGCCGCGACCTTGGCAATCGGGAAGCCGGTGGCCTTGGACGCCAGTGCCGAGGAACGGGACACCCGCGGGTTCATCTCGATCACCACCATACGGCCGGTATCCGGATTGATACCGAACTGCACGTTGGAGCCCCCGGTTTCCACCCCGATTTCACGCAGCACCGCCAGCGAGGCGTTCCGCATGATCTGGTATTCCTTATCGGTCAGGGTCTGGGCCGGCGCCACGGTGATGGAATCACCGGTGTGGACGCCCATGGCGTCGAAGTTCTCGATGGCACAGACGATGATGCAGTTGTCATTGCGGTCGCGAACGACCTCCATCTCGTATTCTTTCCAGCCGATCAGGGATTCGTCGATCAGCAACTCGTTGGTCGGCGACAGGTCCAGACCGCGGGTACAGATTTCCTCGAACTCGTCGCGGTTGTAGGCGATACCGCCACCGGAGCCACCCATGGTGAACGAGGGCCGGATGATGCACGGGAAGCCGATATCTTCAGACGCCGCCCAGGCTTCCGCCATGGAGTGAACGATGGTCGCTCGCGGGCATTCCAGGCCGATCTTCTTCATGGCCTTGTCGAAGCGGTCCCGGTCTTCGGCCTTGTCGATGGTGTCGGCGTTGGCACCGATCATTTCCACGCCGTGTTTTTCCAGTACGCCGTGCTTTTCCAGATCCAGTGCGCAGTTCAACGCGGTCTGGCCGCCCATGGTGGGCAGCAGTGCGTCGGGCTGCTCTTTCTCGATGATCTTTTCGACGGTTTTCCAGGTGATCGGCTCGATGTAGGTGGCGTCGGCCATCACCGGGTCGGTCATGATGGTTGCCGGGTTGGAGTTAACCAGAATGACCCGGTAACCCTCTTCCCTCAGGGCCTTGCAGGCCTGGGCTCCGGAGTAGTCAAACTCGCACGCCTGACCGATCACGATGGGGCCGGCGCCCAGGATCAGAATGCTTTTAATGTCGGTACGTTTTGGCATCTCTAGGTAAACCTGTCAGCAACTTTTAAATTCTTGCATCGCAATGTGCGGCGCCTGTATGGCTCTTGGACCCTGCCGCGGGCCTAGCGGGCTTCCATCAACCGGATAAACTGGTCAAACAACGGTGCCACATCGTGCGGGCCCGGGCTGGCTTCAGGGTGCCCCTGGAAACTGAACGCTGGCTTGTCGGTACGGCGAATGCCCTGCAGCGAGCCATCGAACAGGGACTTGTGGGTCGCCTGCAGATTGTCCGGCAGGCTGGCTTCGTCCACCGCAAACCCGTGGTTCTGGCTGGTGATCATCACCGTGCCATCGGCCAGATCCTGCACCGGGTGGTTGGCACCGTGATGGCCATGGCCCATTTTCACGGTTTTGGCGCCGCTGGCCAGCGCCAACAACTGGTGCCCAAGACAGATACCGAACACCGGGATGTCGGTCTCCAGCACTTCGCGGATAGCGGTGATGGCGTAATCGCAGGGCTCGGGATCACCCGGGCCGTTGGACAGGAACACACCATCCGGATTCATCGCCAGCACCTCGGCGGCCGGAGTTTGGGCCGGCACCACCGTGATGTCGCAGCCGCGGGCCGCCAGCATACGCAGGATATTGAGCTTGACGCCGTAGTCCCATGCCACCACCTTGAAACGGGACTCGCTGCGCTCACCGTAGCCTTCGCCCAGGGTCCACTCGCTCTGACTCCAGCTCCAGGCCTTGTCGGAACTGACTTCTTTCGCCAGATCCATGCCCTTCAGGCCCGGGAAGGCGTTCGCCAATTCCAGCGCCCGCTCGGCGGTCGCGCCGTCGCCTGCCACCACGGCACCGTTCTGGGAACCCTTGTCCCGGAGGATGCGGGTCAGGCGACGGGTGTCGATGTCTGCAATGCCCACGATATTGTTGCTGCGCAGGTACTCGTCAAGGGTGCCGGTGCTGCGCCAGTTGCTCGCGATCAGCGGCAGGTCGCGAATGATCAGGCCGGCAGCCTGGACACGATCTGATTCCACATCCTCCTCGTTCACACCGGTATTGCCGATGTGCGGGTAGGTCAGGGTGACAATCTGGCGGGAATAGGACGGATCGGTCAGGATTTCCTGATAACCGGTCATGGCGGTGTTGAACACCACTTCGCCGCTGGTCTCTCCCTCAGCGCCAATGGCGGTGCCGTAAAACAGGCTTCCGTCTGCGAGTGCAAGGATTGCAGGTGTGCTCAAGGCTTGTATCCTCATCGAGTGGCGTAGAAGTTCGTCACGAACAGGAACGCAAGCGCAAATTCAGGTTGCAAAAAAGCGAGACAGAGTCGTAACCCGGTCCCGCTTTTTTTTGAAACTTTTTCAAAACTACGCTTGGTGCAGTTAAACCGCCTTATTGTAAAAAATATGGCGCTTTATGTCCACGAGAAGCACAGCTTATTTCAGGTCCAGAACGTCCTGCATGTCGTAGAGCCCGGCCGACTTGCCCTGCAGCCACAATGCGGCACGCATCGCCCCCTTGGCGAAGGTCATACGGCTGCTGGCCTTGTGGGTCACCTCTATGCGCTCGCCCTCAGTGGCAAACAGCACAGTGTGATCCCCCACCACATCCCCGGCGCGGATGGTTTCGAAGCCGATTTCCTGGCGGGTACGCTCGCCAGTGAAACCCTCGCGGCCGTAAACGGCGCACGTCTTCAGATCGCGACCAAGGGCATCGGCCACCACTTCGCCCATGCGCAACGCGGTGCCGGAGGGCGCGTCCTTCTTGTGGCGGTGATGGGCCTCGATGATCTCCACATCGTAGTCATCCCCCAGCGCCGCGG
The DNA here is from genome assembly GCA_017643965.1 of Marinobacter sp. Taxonomy (GTDB): domain Bacteria; phylum Pseudomonadota; class Gammaproteobacteria; order Pseudomonadales; family Oleiphilaceae; genus Marinobacter. The sequence goes on along the minus strand of JAEPMM010000051.1, from coordinate 2,574 downwards.
CCGCCGTGCGCAACAGGTTCAGCACCACATTCACCCCGACACTCATGTTGGGCGCAAACACCACCGGGGTGGACTCCGCCACCACCGCCAACTGCGCCTTTTCCGCATCGGTCATGCCGGTGGTACCGACAACGATCATCTTGCCGTTGGCCTTGCAGAACTCGGCGTTCTCCAGGGTCAGATCCGGAAAGGTGAAATCAACCAGCACGTCGAAATCGCCCTTCACTTCGGCCAGACTGCCCGCCATGACAACGCCGGTTTTGCCAAGGCCGGTCATTTCGCCGGCGTCAGCGCCGATCAACGAACTTCCGGGCTCAACGACCGCCGCGCCAAGCTCTAGACCCTCGGTGCCGTCAACGGCTTCAATCAGCACTTTACCCATGCGCCCGGCGGCGCCGATGATTGCTACCCTCATGGTCTCCGTCCTCAGAATTTCATTTCGTCAAAGAAGCTTTTCACACCCTCAAACCAGGAGGTTTTTTTCGGGGCATGGTGCGTGCCGTTGGTGCCATCCAGGGTTTCCTGAAACTCTTCCAGCAGCTCTTTCTGCCGCTTGGTCAGGCTCACCGGAGTCTCCACGATCACACGGCACAGCAGATCCCCGGCGGGACCACCACGCACCGGGCTGACACCCTTGTTGCGCAGGCGGAACAGTTTACCGGTTTGCGTTTCAGGGGGAATCTTCAGTTTGACCCGACCATCCAGCGTCGGCACCTCCAGCTCCCCACCGAGCGCCGCATCGACAATGCTGATGGGCACTTCACAGTAGAGGTTACGGCCATCACGGCTGAACAGTGAATGCTCGCGAACCGCGACCTGCACGTAGAGGTCGCCAGACGGTCCACCGTCGACACCCATTTCACCCTCACCGGACAGGCGAATACGATCGCCGGTATCCACGCCGGGCGGCACCTTGACGGACAGGGTCTTTTCTTCCTGAACCCGGCCCTGGCCATGACAGACCTTACACGGATTCTTGATTACCTGACCAGAACCCCGACAGGTCGGGCACGCCTGCTGAACCGTGAAGAAGCCCTGCTGCATCCGCACCTGCCCCATACCTTTACAGGTACCGCAGGTTTCCGGACGGGAGCCCTTTTCAGCGCCACTGCCTTCGCAGGTGTCGCACTCCTTGTGTCCCGGTATGCGAATCTGGACCGTTTTGCCTTTGACTGCCTCTTCCAGGTCCAGCTCGAGGGTGTATCGCAGGTCCGCGCCGCGGGTATTGCGACCACGACCACCGCCACCTCCGAAGATGTCACCGAACACATCACCAAAGATATCGGAGAAGCTGGCGCCACCGCCTCCAAAGCCGCCGCCGGCCTGACCGTCGACACCGGCGTGACCGAACTGGTCGTAGGCCGCCCGCTTGGACTGGTCCGCCAGGATCTCGTAGGCTTCGCTGGCCTCCTTGAACTTGTTCTCGGCGTCGGCGTCGTCCGGGTTACGGTCGGGGTGATACTTCATTGCAAGCTTGCGGTAAGCCCGCTTGATTTCCTTCTCGTCCGCATCCCGGGACAACCCGAGAATCTCGTAATAATCGCGCTTGGCCATGCTTTTAAAACCCTGTTTTTAAAACGCGGAAAACGCGAGAGTCATCCCGCGTTTTCCAACTGCCTGATGTACGTCAGAATTTACCGCTTTTCGTCGTCTTTGACTTCCTCGAACTCGGCGTCAACGGCGTCGTCAGAAGACTGGGCCCTGGCACCCTCGCCCTCTCCGTCCGGCTGCGCCTGTTCCGCCTGATCTGCGTACATCTTCTGAGCCAGCTCGGAAGACACTTCAGTCAGCTTCTGGGTCTTGGCTTCAATGTCATCCTTGTCAGAACCGGCAAGGGCTTCTTCCAGCTCTTTCACCGAGGCTTCGATGGATTCCTTCTCGCTGTCGCTGACCTTGTCACCGGCATCTTTCAGGGTCTTGCGAACGGCGTGAACCATTGCATCACCCTGGTTGCGCACCTGAACAAGCTCTTCGAACTTGCGATCTTCCTCGGCGTTGGCTTCGGCATCGCGAACCATCTTCTCGATTTCATCATCGTTCAGGCCGGAAGAGGCCTTGATCACGATGGACTGTTCCTTGCCAGTAGCCTTGTCCTTGGCGGACACGTTCAGAATACCGTTGGCGTCGATGTCGAAGGTAACTTCGATCTGCGGTACGCCACGGGGTGCCGGCGGAATGTCTGCCAGGTCGAAGCGGCCCAGAGACTTGTTCTGGTTCGCCTGCTTGCGCTCACCCTGAACCACGTGAATGGTTACGGCAGTCTGGTTGTCGTCCGCTGTGGAGAAGGTCTGCGACTTCTTGGTCGGAATCGTGGTGTTCTTCTCGATCAGCGGAGTGGCTACGCCACCCATGGTTTCGATGCCCAGGGTCAGCGGGGTTACGTCCAGCAGCAGCACGTCTTTCACGTCGCCAGACAGAACGGCTGCCTGGATCGCAGCACCCATGGCCACGGCTTCGTCCGGGTTAACGTCCTTGCGGGCTTCTTTGCCGAAGAACTCTTTAACCTTCTCCTGAACCAGCGGCATACGGGTCTGACCGCCGACCAGGATAACCTCGTCGATTTCACCGGCCTTC
>JAEPMM010000413.1 GCA_017643965.1 Marinobacter sp. | reverse complement strand
GTCTGGCCGAGGACCCCGCGTTCAGCGCACTGCTCTCTCACCAGCTTGCTGCCTACGATGCGTTTTGCCAGTCACCCACCTGGTTCGGAGACACCTGGCCGGATGCGCTGGCGGGACAGGTGGCCTATTTCTGTATGGAATACGGACTGGCCGAATGTTTGCCGTTGTATTCCGGCGGTTTGGGAATACTGGCAGGAGACACACTGAAAGCAGCCAGCGATCTGGGTATTCCTATGATCGCGGTGGGCCTGCTGTATCAGCAGGGCTACTTCCGCCAGGAAGTTAATGCCGACGGTGAGCAACTTGAGTTCTACCCTTACAACGATCCCACCATGCTGCCACTGATGCCGTTGAGGGATGATCAGGAAGAGTGGGTCCGCATTGCCGTGGATTTACCCGGCCGGTCGGTACGCCTGCGGGTGTGGATTGGCCGCATCGGTCGTTGCCGCCTGCTGCTGCTCGACAGCAACGACCCCCGCAACGAACCGAAAGACCGCGGCATCACCAGTGAGCTGTACAGCGGTGATCCGGAAAAGCGCCTGCAACAGGAACTGGTGCTTGGGATCGGCGGCTGGCGACTGTTGCAACACATGGGGATTCAGCCCTCGGTGGTGCACATCAACGAGGGCCACTGTGCGTTCGCGCTGATGGAGCGAATTCGGGCCCTGTGCAGCACCAGCGACCTGAGTTTCGACGCCGCGCGCGCGGCAACCCGCACCGGCAATCTGTTTACCACCCACACGTCCGTTTCGTCCGGCTTCGATCTGTTTCCCACCAGACTGATTGATCAGTATCTGTCCGGTTATCTGAAAGACATGGCGCTGGATGTGAACACCTTTCTGCAACTGGGCCAGCGGGCAGGGCATCCGCACGACGACTTCAATATGAGTTATCTGGCCGTTCGCCTGAGCGGCCGCATCAATGGTGTGAGCCGCATACACCGGGAAGTGTCGCGTCATATTTTCAGCGAGCTGTTTCCCCGCTGGCCGCTGAAAGACATCCCGGTGGAGTACGTGACCAACGGTGTGCACACCCCCAGTTGGGATTCCCCGGAAGCCGACGCCCTGTGGACGGCCGCCTGTGGGAAAGATCGCTGGTATGGCAATCTGGAACAGACCCGTGTGCCGTTCAGTACCATCAGTGATGACAACTTGTGGGCGATGCGCGCCACCCAGCGCCACCGGTTGATCCGGTTCCTGAGGGCCCGGCTGCACAGTCAACATTGCGAGCACGGGAACGGCTCCAATGTTGACGCTGCCTGCGGTCTCCTGCTGGACACCGACGCTCTGACACTGGGCTTTGCCCGCCGCTTTACCGACTACAAACGACCCGATCTGTTGCTGACGGATGAACCGCGCCTGCTGAAACTGCTGCACGACCGCGACCGGCCGCTGCAGATCGTTCTGGCAGGCAAAGCCCACCCCCACGACAGCTGTGGCAAAGCCATTATCAAGCGCTGGAAACAGTTCATCAAACGCCGTGATGTTCAGGGTCGCGTGGTGTTCATCGACGATTACGACATTGGCGTAGCCACCGAGCTCATTCAGGGCGTGGACGTGTGGCTCAACACCCCGAGGCATCCCTGGGAAGCCTGCGGCACCAGCGGCATGAAAGTGCTGGTCAATGGCGGGCTGAACCTGTCGCAGTTTGACGGCTGGTGGGCGGAAGCCTGGCGACCGGAGGTGGGCTGGGCCATCCGCGAAGACGCCACCTTCAGCCAACTGAGCAGCTCGGCAGAACACGACGGGGAAGACGCGGCGGAGCTGTTCACCCTGCTTGAGCAGCAAGTTGTGCCCCGCTTTTACGACTGCAACCCCAGCGGACTGCCGAAACAATGGCTGGCAATGATTCGAGCCAGCATGGAAACACTGACGCCCCTGTACTCAGCGAACCGCATGGTGCGGGAGTACACCGAGCGTTTCTACCTCCCGATGGAAGCAAAAAGCCATGAACGCCCTCCGGAGATAGCCCGGGAACTGGTGCAGCAGCAGCGATTGCTGCAGGAACACTGGCCGTTATTGCGGTTCGGGACCCTGGAGGTCAGCGAGCAGGCTGATGGCCTGGAGGTTAGCCTGAACGTTTACCTGAATGGGCTTGATCCGGCCCTGGTGAAGGTGGAGCTGGTGGCGGAAGCCTGGGAGAAGGGCGGCCGTGCGGTGATCGGGATGCGCCGGGAAGCGGCCCTGAGCGGCTCAACGCGAAGTTATGTGTTTCGCTGCCGCGCCCCGGCACGGCCCCTTGAGCATTACACCCCGCGACTGGTAATGGGCGACCGGCGGCTAAACCTGCCGCTGGAAGACCCGCACATTCTGTGGCGTTCGTAACCGGTTCAGCTGCGCCAGAACGCCGGAGACAGCACGATAACCACGCTGAGTATTTCCAGGCGGCCCATCAGCATACCGACAGCAAGAATCCATTTGGCGGCATCCGGTAACGGCTGGAAGGTTCCCGCGGGCCCGATAATGGCCCCTAGACCCGGGCCAACATTGGTCAGCGCCGTCAGTGCGCCGGACAGGCTGGTGATGAAGTCCAGTTGCAGTGCGGCCAGGGCCACGGTGATGACCAGCAGGCAGAGCAGGAAAATGAAGGTATAAGCGATCATGGAGGAAATGATTTCGTCACTGACCGCACGCCCGTTGTAGTTACGGGTCAGTACCGCACGTGGGTGCAGCAGACGCATCAATTGCTCCCGAAGCACGATGAGCGAGAGCTGGAATCGGAAAATCTTCATGCCACCGGCGGTTGAGCCGGAGCACCCGCCCACGAACATCAGAAAGAAAAACAGCACGAAGGCCAATGGTCCCCAGGCGGAATAATCTTCAGACGCATATCCGGTGGTAGTGACCACCGAGGTCACGTTGAACAGCGTGGATACGTAACCATGGACGGGATCGAAATCACCGGCGGATACATACCAACGATACAGTGTCAGCATGGCCGGAATCACCAGCAGAATGGTCAGGAACAACCGGACCTGCTGGTCCCGGAACAACACACCATGCTGGCCATGCATTT
>JAEPMM010000009.1 GCA_017643965.1 Marinobacter sp. | reverse complement strand
CGAACTCGACGACTTCACCAGTCTGGGTGCAAACCATATGGTCGTGGTGATCGTCGCCAGCCATCTCGAACACGGCGTGGCCGCCTTCGAAGTTGTGGCGGAGAACCAGACCCGCCGCCTCAAACTGGGTCAGCACCCGGTAGACTGTTGCCAGCCCCACGTCATCGCCTTGATCCAGAAGCTTCTTGTACACATCTTCGGCACTGAGATGATGCTCTTCCGCAGTCTCCAGGATGTTGAAGATCTTTACGCGTGGTAGCGTCACTTTCAGACCGACTTTTCGTAATTCGGCGTTTTCAGATGACATGTTACTATTCACTCGTTGGTGTGCCCCACGGCTTCGGGTATGATGAAGCCGCATTTTGACGGTAATACCGTGTCACACCTGCCTTTGGCAGGCGATTTCAAGATAGAGGATTTCCCCCGGCGATGCAAAAGCTCACAGCTCTCATTCTCACTCTCATCATGACTGGCTGTGCCTTTCCCGGCGTTTATAAAATTAACGTCCAGCAAGGCAACATCCTGACCGACGAAGAGCTGACATCACTGTCCGAAGGCATGTCCCGCAGCCAGGTGCACTCGGTGCTGGGAAGCCCGCTGATGCTCAACCCCGTGGATCCTTCCCGGGAATACTACATTTATACGTTCCAGCGGCGCGGCGGTGATATCGAGGAACAACGGGTAATCGTCTATTACGACAACAACCAGTTTTCCCACTACGAAGCCCAACTGCTGGAAGAGACACCGGCCTACTGAGGCCGACTTCAGTCCTTCTTCTTCGCCCGGTTCAGCCGGGCCTGCTTTGGGTCTATCTTCAGGGGCCGGTAGAGTTCCACCCGATCACCGTCGCGTAGCTCGTGACTGGCCGGCGTCTTGATGACCTTCCCAAAGATACCCATATCGTTGCTGTCCGGATCAATTTCCGGGAACACATCAACAATGCCCGAACGCTTCACCGCCTCCAGCGCGGTGGTTCCCTCCGGCACCTGCAAACCGATAATTTCCTGCTTGTCCGGGCGGGCGAACGCCACCTCGACCTGAATCATTGCGCACCTCCAGTGTAAACCTCATCTGCACGGCGACAGAACGCATCCACCATGGTATTGGCCGCCTGACTGAATACCGGTCCGAAGGTCATCCGGGAAAGCGACCCGGAAAACTCGAATTCGAGGGTAAGAATCACCTTGCAGGCCTGGTCGTCCAGGGATTTGAAGTGCCAGCGACCGCTGAGGTTGCGGAACGGACCATCCACCAGACTCATTTCGATGGTATCGGGCAGCAGGATCTGGTTGCGGGTGGTCAGGCGGTGGCGGATACCGCCCTTCGCCACATCCAGTGACGCGGTGATCTGCTCACTGTCCTGATCATGAATCTCGGCACCGGCACACCAGGGCAGAAACTCGGGGTAACGGGCGATGTCGTTGACCAGGTGAAACATGCGCTCCGCGGAGTGCATGACCAGGGCCGATTTGTCGATCTGATGAGGCATTGGAAGCGGGTGTCCTGCTGACAATCTCACTGAAATGGGGTGAAAGCGGGCACACTCGGGGCCCGCCGATTTCAGACGCTATGATAAAGGATATCGCCCTGCTTTGGGGCTTTTTCCGGCATCGGTTCCGGTTTCGCATCCTCTTCATGCCGGGCGGGCTGCGGCTTGCCTTCCTCCACTGCGGGCGTCGGCGTCACCCCATGATCAGCAGACGGCGCCGGCTCAACCTGCTCGGGCTGGAGGACGCCCGGTTCGGCGACCACCGGATCCACCTGGCGACACCAACGCACTTCTTCCTGATTGTTGTCACAGAGGTTGTCGAGCGAAAACAGGGTGTAGGAAATGCCGATGTAAGCCACCACCACCGGCAGCACCAAACGCATCACCCAGTACCAGATACGGCCGAACAACCAGGGCGTGTTGCCAATAATGGTGAACGACAACGAGCGGGTCAGGCACCAGCCGGTGAACAACGCGATGAGGATAGCCACCAGGGGAATCAGCAGCCCGCCGGTAATCAGCTCCAGCCAGCGGAACGGAGTGCCGCCGGCCAGACGGATGTCTGACCACAGGTTGAACGACAGCAGGGTGACCAGGCCGGCCAGCCACACCAGCACCCCGATGATGAACACCGACCACCCGCGGGGAGCACCGGTCCATTCCCGGAACCATCCCACCACCGGTTCCAGCAGGGCCAGCGCGGTGGTCCACACCACCAGCACCACCAGCAGGAAGGCCGCGGCGATAATGAACTGGCTCCCGGGCAACGGCGCCAGCGCCACCGGCAATGACACGAACAACAGGCTGAAGCCGCGCTCGCCGTCAAAACTGCCGTCGGTGGTGGCGGTGGCAAAAATCAGCACGCCGGCCAGAATGGCCACCAGCGTGTCCATCAACACGACCGCCAGCACCGAACGCTTCAGACGCACCCCGGCGGGCGTGTAGGCACCAAAAATCGCCCACACCCCCATGCCCAGCCCGAGGGTAAAGAAGGCATGAAACAAAGCGGCCTTGACGCTGTCTGCCCCCACGTCCGCAGGCCGGAACTGCAGAATGGCAGAAATCGCGCCGTCAAGACGGTCGTGCCACGCCGCCAGGGCGAACAGGCTGAGGAGCAGTATCAGTGACGCCGGCACCAGAGCGCGGAAAACCCGCTCCAGCCCCCGCACCACGCCCTGAATGGAAACCCAGATAACCAGCACCAGAAAAAACAGGTGCCAGGCCATGAACACCTTGTAGTCCCGGGTGTCAGACACCAGATCGGACAACACCGCGGTGGCCTCGGCCTGGCCCACGTCGGCGAAGACCCCGAACGCACCATAGAACACATAAGCCAGTGCAATGGAGCCGAACACCGCCGTGTAGGACAGCACCAGAAACGCGGCAATCACGCTCAGACGCCCGGCAAACATCCACCACCGGGAACACCGCGCACTGCGAATGTAACCGTCCAGCGCCAGCACAATGCCGTGCCGCGAGTGCCGCCCCAACGCCGCTTCGGTGACCATCAGCGGCAAGGTTACCAGCAGCAGGCAGGCGACGTACAACAGGATGAACAGGCCACCGCCGTGCTGCCCCGCCAGGTAGGGAAACTGCCACAGATTGGCAAGACCCACCGTTGCACCAACGGCGGCCCAGAAGAAGGTCGACTTGCGGGTCCAGGACCCGATCGGGGTTTCATAGGGTGCAGGCATTCATCGTTCCCGAAAAGCTGAGGCTGGCATTGTAGCGGATACGCCACGGTGGCTACGACCACTGAAGAGGCCCCTCACGCTGAATTCGTGACCGGTCTGGCACTCCTGGGCTACAATGCGCGTTTTACCGGAGCGCGTACCGCCCGGCAAATTCTTTATCCGACGCCGGATTATCGATTCATGAGCAAGAAAAAACCCGCACCTCAGAGCAGTACCATCGCGCTGAACAAAAAGGCAAAACACGAATACCACATTGAAGAGCGCTACGAAGCGGGCATGGCCCTGCTGGGCTGGGAAGTCAAATCGTTGCGTGCCGGCAAGGCGCAGCTGACCGACGCCTACGTGCTGCTCAAGGATGGGGAAGCCTGGTTGCTGGGCGCTCACTTCACCCCGCTGATTGCAGCCTCCACCCACGTGATTGCCGATCCGACGCGCACCCGCAAACTGCTGCTGCACGCCAAGGAAATCTCCAAGATCGTTGGCAAAGTGAGTCAGGACGGCTACACCTGCATCCCGCTGGCGCTGTACTGGAAACAGAACAAGGTGAAATGCGAGATTGCCCTGGTGAAAGGCAAGAAACTGTTCGACAAGCGCGCCACCGAAAAAGAGCGCGACTGGAACCGACAGAAACAGCGTATTCTGCGCGAAGCCAACGTCTGATTCCGATCGCGGATGCGACATCCGGTTATGTCGCATCTGCATTCTCTTTCCCCCCTGCTCTGATCGGCCTATACTTTCGGGTCTCACCGCCGACAGGCCACCCGGATCCCGGACACAGGGATCGCCAGTTAGCTGGATAGCTGGATAGCTGGATAGCTGGATAGCTGGATAAAAAGGGTGCGCACGTTGTCCGTTCGGCAAAAGGATTGCACGTAGAACGGAGGCCCCATGTCACAAAGCAAGACTCCCATGTCAGCCGTGGATCGTTCCTGGTTGCGCATGGACAGCCCCACCAACCCGATGATGATTTCTGCGGTGCTGGTGTTCGATCAGCCCATCGCCATCAACCGCCTGAAGCGCACCCTCAACGAACGTTTCCTGTGTTTCCAGCGATTCCGCCAGCGCGTCATTCATGAGGGCGACCGCGTGTACTGGCAGGACGACCCGCTGTTCGATATCGACAACCACATTCACCGCATCGCGCTGCCCGGCAACGCGGGCAAGGATGAGTTACAGGCGCTGACCAGCGACCTCAACAGCACCTCCCTCGATGTACGCCGGCCGCTCTGGCAGATTCACTACATCGACAATTACGGAGGTGGCTGCGCCCTGCTGATCCGCATTCACCATTGCATAGCCGACGGCATTTCCCTGGTACGGGTGTTGCTGTCACTGACCGACAAAAGCCCGGAAGCCAAACTCAGCCGGCTGTCGATGCCGCCGGTGTTACCAACAGTCACCCCCGGCAGCAGCCTCCGACGCTTCACCAACCGCGTACTGGACAGCGGGCAAGCCGCCCTGGAACAGAGCCAGTTGTTTATTCAGTCACTGCGCCAGGAGCCGGACTACCCCCTCAAGCTGGCCACCACAGCCGGCAACATCGCCATGGATCTGGTCAAGCTGGGGCTGGCACCTTTCGAGCCGCACACCGGATTGCGCTCGCCACTGTGTGGTCGCAAACAGGTCGCGTGGGCGGAACCGCTGAGTCTGGCAGAGGTGAAACTCTGCGGCCGCGCCTTGCGGGGCAGCGTCAACGACGTGCTGCTGTGCGCCGCCACCGGCGCGTTGCAACGGCACTTCCGGGAGACCGGCGAACACATTCCGGATTGCGGTATCCGCGTGGCGGTGCCCTTCAACCTGCGCCCGCTGCGCCAGCCCATCGAAACCCTGGGCAACCAGTTCGGGCTGGTGCTGGTGTGCCTGCCGGTGGAGGTTAATGACCCGGTGATGCGTTTCCGCCAGGTGCAGGAGAACATGAATCGTCTCAAGCGCTCCTATCAGGCCCAGGTCACCTACAGCCTGCTGGACCTGTTCGGCCGTGGCCCGGATATTCTGGAGCGGCGCGCGCTGGCGCTGCTCAGCAACAAGGCCTCCGCCGTGCTTACCAACGTGCCCGGCCCGAAGGAAGCCGTCTATATGGCTGGTGCCAAACTGGTTCAACCCATGTTCTGGGTGCCGCAAAGCGGCAACATCGGTATCGGCATGAGCATTTTCAGCTACGCCGGCACGGTGCAATTCGGGATCACCATCGATCGCAACATCAACGCCGACCCCGACGCCGTGATGGGGTATTTCCGCGACAGCTTCGCCGAACTCAAGGACATCGCCCTGCAACGAACCGAGCACCGGGCCGCCGTGTGAAATAAAACTTCACCAATCCGCCCTTGAAGTTGCCGGAGCGGCCCACATATACTGTCGGTAAGGGGACGACATGGCTTCGACGCTGGTGGCGAACCCTTGGGTGCATGTCGAGATGGCAGCCAATCTCGTTAATCCAAAGCTGCAACGCAATAGTCGCAAACGACGAAAACTACGCACTAGCAGCGTAAGCTGCTAGTCGTCCTGACTGGGTCGCCCGTAGCCCAGAGCTACATCTCAGGACGTCATCGCTTACGGGATGCTCCGTTATCCAGAGTTCACTGGCTAGCGGCTAAGATTCAAAGAACTCGGTTCTCGCACCCTGGCTCTCGGGTCGCTTGAACTTAAATCAATAGAGAGACGCTAAACATGTAGATCTCAAGGCATAGTGCTGGCGGACGCGGGTTCAATTCCCGCCGTCTCCACCAACCAAAACGAGAAAAGCCCCTGATTTCAGGGGCTTTTTTTATGTCAGGATTTCCCCTTCTCATCCCCGTCGCTACCCACCGCCTTCTGCACCTCGGCGGCCTCGCCGGTCACTGACCGTACCAGCCGCCCCATGTACCGCAGGGTGAAAAAGTTCAGGGCACTCAGGGCGATGGCGATCTCCAGGTGGTGATACGCCACGGCGACACCGATGGCGCCGGTGTTCCAGATACTGGCGGCAGTCGCGGTGCCGATCACGCGGCTGTCGTCCTTGAGGAGGGCGCCACCGCCGATGAAGCCGATGCCGGTGACAATGCCCTGCAGTACCCGGCCCTGTTCACCGGGTGAATCGATCACGGCGCGGCCGACGAGCATGAAACCGCAGGACACAACCGCCACCAGAGGGAAGGTGCGCAGGCCGATTCGGGGGCCTTGCTCTTCCCGGTCGAAGCCGATGGGGAAGGCCAGCAGGTAGGCAATGGCCAACAGAACCAGGTTGTTCAGGGTGAGCATCCAGTCAACATCAAAATGGTTTTCCACGCACGACTCCTGACTGCAGTTTTTTGTTTTTACGCAGTGGCCAGACTAGACCGACTCAATAACCACATCAACAATTCGTCATGTGCGCGCCCCCTCTGGCGCTGTTTTCCACCGCACAGAGATGGTAATTTCTCGCGATGCGCAACGGTAACGACCCCACCACCATGACCCAGCTTCTCGACCGCATTCGCGACTCCAGCGAAGGCGTGGAGCAGGTGTCTGTGCGGGATATTCTGGAGGCCGTCGGGGAGCGGTCGTTCGGTCCGGTGGTGTTGTTGGCGGGGTTGATCACGCTGGCGCCGCTGGTCGGGGACATTCCCGGCGTGCCCACGCTGCTGGGGCTGGTGGTGTTGCTGACGCTGGGCCAGCTGCTGTTCCGACGGCACACCATCTGGCTGCCGGACTGGATCGCTGGGCGGCAGGTGCCCCGGGCGAAACTGGTTAAAGGGGTAGGCTGGCTGCGCAAACCGGCGCGGTTCCTGGACCGGGTCACCAAACCCCGGCTGACGCTGCTGGTCAACGGCCCCGGGCTCTATGTCATGGCGCTGCTGTGCATGCTGGTCGCGGCAGCCATGCCGGCCATGGAAGTGGTGCCATTTAGCGCCAACGGTGGTGGTGCCGCCTTGATGGCATTCGGGCTGGCGATTGTAGCCCGTGACGGTCTGGTGGCGCTGCTGGCCACCACGTTTACCGGGCTGACCTTCTGGGTCATTCTCAACAATCTGGTGTTCTGATCACTCCGAGAGGTCCGACTGCCCGGGCTCACGGCTCTGCTGGAGATTGCGAAAGAACTGTTCAGAACGCTCGCGGATGTCCTCCAACGTGGCCGACCACGCTTTCCGGTGTTGCTCGAACGTGTCACCGCTGAGTTCGGCAAACCGCTGGCCGGTCTGCGCCAAGGTACGCGAGGCCTCAGCCAGTGTTTCCAGGGTGGGTTCGGCCAGGTTGTCTCCGCTGGTTTCGAGCTCTTTTGCGGCCTGCTCCAGTGTCTTGCGATCGCTTTGCGGCGCCTGTCGATTCTCTTCAAGCGCGCGGTCCACCGACTGCTCGAGCTCTGCCATGGCATCCTGCAGCATCTTGCCGAACGCGTTGACGGTGTCCTCCGTGCGGCGTGACATGTCCGTCGAGTAGGCGTCCAACTCCCGCGCCATCATGTTCAGGCGCTGCTCCATGTCATCGGAAGACGAGGCAAAACTGGCGGTAATACGGTCACTGATCTCGCTGAGCTGGCCCATCAGGTTGCTCAAAGGGGACGGGTTCATGATGGCGTCACCGGTGCGGCGGTAGTCCACCAGCCATTGACCGTTGCGCTCCACCAGATAGGTAATCACTTCCCGGCGCTCGCTGATGTCGCCGTTTTCCGCCGGCAAGCGGGTCACGATCGTGGCGTCGGTGTTGTCGATCACCACCCGCCCGAACGACGGCACCACATCGGCCCAGTCACGTTCGAAACGGTCAAACTCCTTGGCATCGATCAGCGTGGAGTAATCAACCACGTCACTGACATCGTTGTCAGCCATGGCCTGCCAGAAGGCGGCGGCCACGTCCTGCGGGGTATTGGGTTTACTGCAGGCGGCCATCATCACCGCCACGCACAACCAGAGACACACTTTCATGGAACTACGCAGCATCCAACCCTTCCTCTGAAAACTGACCGGGTTGTTGATCATACACCGCTTACAGGTTGCAGGTCAGCTCGGCCAGTTCCTCGTCAAACACCCGCCGGTTCTCGCTGTAATCCACCGGTACGTCCACCAGGTGCACGCCGCCGGCGCCGAGGGCGCCCTCTAATGTGGGCCTGAGGTCTTCGGTGCGGGTTACGCGGTGCCCGTTGGCGCCGTAGGATTCGGCGTACTTCACGAAATCCGGGTTGCGGTAATCCAGACCAAAATCCGTAAAGCCTTCCTGGGCCTGCTTCCACTTGATCATGCCATAGGCGCTGTCATTGATGATCAGCACCACCAGGTTCAGACCCAGACGCACCGCAGTTTCCAGCTCCTGGCTGTTCATCATGAAGCCGCCATCGCCACAGATTGCCATCACCTTCTGGCGGGGATACAGCATCGCCGCCATCATGGCGCTGGGCAGGCCGGCGCCCATGGAGGCCAGCGCGTTATCCAGCAGTACGGTGTTGTTGTCGTAAGCGGGATAGTTGCGGGCAAACCAGAGTTTGTACATGCCGTTATCAAGGGCAATGATGCCGTCTTCCGGCATCACCTGGCGCACGTCATGAACGATGCGCTGGGGGATCACCGGGAACCGCGGATCCTCACTCCGGGCGGCCAGGTGCTCATCGACCGCCGCCTTCACCTCCATGAAGCGACTGAAGTCGTGATTGCCGCAGGGTCCGCAATGTTCGGCCAGGTATTCCACGCTGTTGGCAATGTCGCCCACCACCTCATGCTGGGGGAAATAGACCGGGTCCACGTCAGCGCCGCTGAAATTGACGTGGATAACCTGCTTGCCGCCGGGGGTCATGAAGAACGGCGGTTTCTCGACCACGTCGTGGCCAACGTTGATCACCAGATCGGCGTGATCAATGGCGCAATGCACGAAGTCTCCGGCTGACAGGGCAGCGTTGCCCAGGTAGCGGGGATGACGCTCGTCCACCACGCCCTTGCCCATCTGGGTGGTAAAGAAGGGAATGTTGCTGCTGTTGACCAGGTGTATCAGCGCCTGGGATACCCGCTTACGGTTGGCGCCGGCGCCGATCATGATCAGCGGGTGGCGGGCACTGCGGATCATCTCGCAGGCTTTCTCCAGGCTCTTGGTGCTGGCCGTCGGCCGGCGGGCATCACTGGGCTCGAAGATATGGGTGTCCGGCGCCGTCATTTCCGCGGCAATGTCTTCCGGCAGTTCGAGATGAACCGCCCCCGGGCGCTCCTCCGACGCCAGCCGGAAGGCTTCCCGCACTTTCGCGGGAACGGTATTGGCATTGCTGATCTGGCGTGTATACTTGGTTAGTGGACGCATCAGGTCCACCACATCCAGAATCTGGAACAACCCCTGTTTCGAGGATTTGATGGGCTTCTGCCCCGAGATCATCATCATCGGCATGGCGCCCAGCTGGGCGTAGGCCGCGGCAGTCACCAGATTGGTCGCGCCCGGGCCAAGGGTAGACAGGCACACCCCCACACGCCCGGTCAGGCGGCCGTAAGTCGCTGCCATAAAGCCGGCGGCCTGTTCATGGCGATTCAGCACCAGGGTGATGCTGGACTCCCTCAGCGCTTCCAGGAAGGCGAGATTCTCCTCGCCCGGCACCGCGAAAATGGTCTGAACCCCTTCATTTTCCAAAGCACGCACGAAGATTTCGGCACCGTTCAGGTGCCTGATGCCTGCGCCGGTCATACCTTCTCCTGATCTGTGTGTTGCTGTTCCGGACGGGTCACGCCTCCGACGGTGGCGGCTCTGCCTGCAGAGCGATGTCGGCGGGCACGCGGTCTCGGCCCCAGCTGTCGTAGACCCGATCGGTCACGCGCTGCAGTTCGTCCTCCCCCACATCCGCCGGTTGGCCACGCTCCAGAGGATCGGAGTGGTAGATGTAAAGCCTTGAGGCAAACTGCTCGAACGGCAGCGAAGCTTCCCCGAAGCGCTCGCCTTTGCGGGCGGTGCTGACCACCACACCGTCGCCCCAGTTCTGACCGCTGTCGTTATTGGGGTTGAAGAAGTACACCCGCATCACCTCTTCCGGGTCCAACGCCACCCGCAGGATGGTGATGGCGTGCCAGCCGATGAACCGGGCAGCGCTGTCGGTCACCGCTACCCCCGCCGGTTGCGGATGGATCAATGGCTGGTTGCCGTTGTAGTACGGGTGGTAGCTGGCGTAGAAGTGGCGCAGAAAGCCCTCCAGGTCCTGAAGGTTCCCGGATTCCACATCCACATTGATGGCGAATCCACGGCCGGCGGACCAGCCATGGAACTCCGGATTGACCCATTTGTGCGGGTCACCGGGGCGGTCCACACACAGCCGCCCCATTTCCGCATAAATACGATCCAGGTGAGGCACCACCACCAGCGAAACCGGATCCAGATCGAGGGTGATTTCCGAGGCCACACCGCCCTCGCTCTTCACCGACGACACCGGCTTGCCCTCGAAATGCATGATGATTTCGTTGTCTCGCGCCGCCCAGGCCACCATTTGCAGGAGGTAGTCAGGGTCGTTGTAGGCCCACATGGACAACGCCCGGGCCGACTGGCAGGTCGGATTATTGCCCTGCCCGACGCCCAGGGGCTGGCCCAGCATGTTCATCACGCCCTGGATCAGCCACGCGCCGGGCTGCGGGGTGTGGCCATAGGCCAGATGGATACGCTCGCATGCCTCGGGGCAGATATTCAGCAGCACCTGCCGCCACAGCGCTGGTGCCACCGGCGGCTGGTACAGAATGCCCCGTTCCAGCATCAACGCCAGGCCGTACAGGCCCTGCGCAGTCTCCGGGAACACCCCTTCAATCACCAGCGCATGCACCAGTTCCTTGTAGCACAACAGGCAGTCGCGACCGGTGCTGGAAAGGCCCAGGGCTTCGGTCAGCAGGCTGTCCTGCTTTTCCAGAACGTGACGCACGAATGACGCGTGATACGGCGACACCAGACCGGTGTCGTGCATGGAACGGGCAAAGCCGGTGGCCTCGCTCTGCAGCGCCACGTTGTCCATGAACTGCAGACGCTCTTCGTAGACCAAAATTCCGGGATCCTCCCGGCAGGCCTGGGTCGGACCATACAGGCTGGAGATCAGCCGTTCCGCACCCTGCCCGGCGCCGCCCAGATCAATATCGGGGTCGATGCGGCACAACGCGATCTGGGTGATCATCTGGCGCACACTGGTCACCTGGATCGGTCGCTGCTGCAGAATCCGCCAGATCTCATCAATCAGGCGATCAATGACGTGCTCATAGCCGATTTCCTGCGCCACGTGCTGGATCACGCCCCGACTGATCAGCGCCAGCTTGCCCTGCTCCCGCTCGGCCTCGCCTTGCTCTCCAAACAACAGGCTCAGGTTGATGGCCAGCACCTGGGTCAGGTAATGGTGGGCCTGCTCCGATGCCATGGACGGATGCAGGTATTCACCGTTGGCCACCGCCAGCAGGCGCAACTCGCTAATCGCCTCGATCACCACGGTGTCGGCGTTCGGGCTCTGCAAGGCACTGGTGGTCAGATACGGCAACAGGATGGTGGGCTCCGCCCAATCTGTGCCGGTGAACACACCCGCCTGCTCCAGTTGTTCCGCCCGCGCCTGGATGGCCGCGAAGCCACCGGGCTGCAGCAGCACCCGGCGGGCAAGGTCAAACAACCGCGGTAGCTTGCCCACCTTGGCGAACGGGCGACTTTCCGCCAGCGCCACTATGGCATCATCCAGCCGCTGTACCAGCTTGTCGAAATTCACAACCGGTACGGCGTTGCCAGCGTCGGTATCGCTCAAACTGTCTTCCTCAGGGTCTGGACCAGACCCGTTTCAGTTATTCCTTGCGGAATTATACATAGAAATCCAGTTCTTCCTGGTGCTTGAGGAGATCCCTCATCACATACGGGTCTTCCCCGAAGAAGTAGATCAGCCCCCAGTGGGTGCCGAATGCCGTGCGCTTGGTGACGGTTTCCTCCACCGGCGGGGTGAGCTCGTGGGTCTCGAAATACTCGTGGTTTTCGGTTTCCTCGGGCATTTCCAGTTTGCTGACCACCCGGCGACGGGGGTACACGCCGAAGCAGCCGGCGTAACCTTTGGCGTCCACCACCTCTTTCGGGAAGAACGCTTTGACTTCCTCGGCCGTGGTCTTCGGATCGAACGACAGGATCAGGCCCTGGTAGGCGTTGAATCCGTACGCGCGTTCCAGCAACTCGAACACCTTGAAGCCCGGTGGGCGGTAGGCCACCTCGCCGAAGTACATGGTGCCATCACTGGTCACGAAGTATTCCGGATGCACGAAGCCAAAGTCGATGTCGAAGGTTTTGATCAGCTTCTCGATCTCCGCGGTGATCTGCGCACGGTATTTCTCAAGGTCCGGTGTGGCGGGCACAAACACCGAATAGCCCAGGGTCACATACTCGGAAATGTTGAGGAACGCGATCTTGCCGTTGTGAATCCAGGCCTCGACCGCGAACTCCCAACCGTCGAGGTGGGATTCCATCAGCACCGGGAATTCCTCATCCGGAATGGTGTCCACCTCATCCGGTGTGCGGATCACCCGGTGGCCCAGACAGCCGGCCTTGTCGAAGGCCTTCAGGTGAATCGGGTCGTTGGGGTCGCCGTCCAGTTTCAGCAGGGTCTGGTTGACCCGCTTGAGGAAACGCACCACGTCTTCCTTGTCGTGAGCCTCTTCGAAAATACCCACGCGAATACCACCCAGCTGTGCCCGGCGTTTCATCAACGCCTTGTCACGCAGCAGCATGGCCTGGCCAAACAGCCGGGGATTGTCGAGCAGCACCGAGTTGATGGCACCCGCCCACTCCACCGTTTCCTCGAACAACGGGATCGACACATCCACACCCATCTCTTTCAGGGTCTGGGCGATCTCAAAGGACCGGTCGTTAAGGCGCTCGAAATTCCAGGGCACGTAGGGGATGTCGTGTTCTTTGCAGTAGGCTTCCGCCCAGTCGGGTGCAACCACCACGTAGCGGCGGTCGAACTTGTCGGCTGCCTCAATGGCATTGAGGCTCCACCCCAACAGAGCGATATAGCCTTTTTCCGGATTGAACGTTTGCTCACTCACAGAAGAACTCCTTTCAGGGTATGTGTCTCCTAACCTATAGAGTTTGGTGCAAATCGCAAATATTCCCAGCCGGAAAGACCAAAAAAAACACCACAAATACAGGCGCCAAGGCCAGTATTCATGGTGTTTCGAAGGTGGTTCGACGGTTTTTAGATCAATTTTGACTATGAGGTCAATTTGAGCGTACTCAGCGTGCGTTCACGCACATTTCTGAGCAACTGTTCATCATCAACCAGAGACTGGCCGTACGACGGCACCATCTCTTTCATCCGCTCCTGCCACTGGGGCGTTTTGATCTTGTCGGCGAAGCAGCGCTCGATCACGTCGATCATCGCATGGGCGGCGGTGGAAGCCCCGGGCGAGGCGCCCAACAGCGCCGCCAGGGTGCCGTCTTTGGCTGCCACAATCTCGGTACCGAACTCCAGTTTGCCGCCACCGCCGGGCACCTGCTTGATGATCTGAACCCGCTGGCCGGCACTCTGCAGGCGCCAGTCCTCCTCCTGCGCATCCGGGAAGAAATTGCGCAGTGATTCCACCCGCTCGGCGTGGCTCTGGAACACCTCTCCGATCAGGTAGCGGGTCAGATCCATGTTGCTCTTGCTCACCGACAGCATCGGGCGCAGGTTTTTCGGGTTCACCGACCCGAACAGGTCGAACACCGAGCCCTGCTTCAGGAAGCGGGTGGTGAAGCCGGCAAACGGCCCGAACAGCAAGGCCGGCTCGCCGTTGATGATACGGGTGTCCAGATGCGGCACGGACATGGGTGGCGCTCCGATGGGCGCCTTGCCATACACTTTGGAGTAATGCTGCTCGACAATCTCCTGCTTCTGACAGACCAGCCACTGCCCGCTGACCGGGAAGCCGCCGTAGCCTTTGGCTTCGTCGATATCGGATTTCTGCAGCATGGGCAACGCACCGCCGCCGGCCCCGAGAAACACAAACCCGGCTTCCAGTTTGGTGGTAACGCCGGTTTTCTGATCCTTGACCCGTACCTTCCAGCGGCCATTGTCGCGCTTGGCCAGGTAGTGGACCGGGCTGCTGAGCATCAGTTCAAAGTTGGGGGTGCTTTCCAGATACTTCACCATGCTGCGGGTGAGCGAGCCGAAGTCCACATCGGAGCCGTGCTTGATGCGGGTGGCCGCCACCCGCTGCATGGGATCGCGGTGTTTGACCACCAGCGGCATCCACTCGGCCAGATCCTGCGGCGACTCGGTGTATTCCATTTCCCGGAACAGGTGATGGGCACTGAGTTTCTCGAAACGGCGCTTGAGAAATGCCACGTCCTTCTCGCCCCAGACAAAGCTCTGATGCGGTGTGCGGTTGATGAATGAGGACGGTTCCGGCAATTTGCCCTGTTCCACCAGCCAGGACCAGAACTGCAGCGACACCTCGAACGAGGCGTTGATCTGCAATGCCCGGTCGATGGTGACATCGCCGTTGTCGGATTCGGGGGTATAGTTGAGTTCGCAGTATCCGGCATGACCGGTCCCTGCGTTGTTCCATCCATCGGTGCTTTCATGGGCAACGTGATCGAGACGTTCCACCATGACGATGTCCAGTGATGGGTCCAGTTGCCTGAGCATCATGCCGAGGGTAGCGCTCATGACGCCCCCGCCGACCAGCACTACATCTGCCTGTCTTACGGCCATTGGTCTTTACCCTGCTTGGTTTTGAGCCTGTCACCTCTCCACGATCAGCAGAGAGGCCTTTGGGAAGCCTGCAGAGCAAATAAGGTTGATGGCCCGGCAGTGGCTTCCTGTCCGAATGTGTGGCGCAATTATCCTTTTTTTTGACCCAGGAATAAAATGCGTTAATCAACGGTTTGATTTTGCCGCCCCGCCATGGATCTGTCCGGCCACTGGTCTACCTACGAACACTAGCCGCCAGCGGGTCAAAGGTCTAAAATCCGCCGGCAACCACCCTCACCCGCGTTCAGGATTCGCTATGCTCAGTCTCGAGCCCCTACTGATTGTTCTGGCCCTGCTGGCCTTGCTGGGCGTGATCTTCGAGGAAGCCATTCACGTCAACAAAGCCAAGATCACGCTGTTTTTCGGCACCCTGTGCTGGATGCTGCTGTTTCTGTTCAGCGACAACCCGGAAGAGACCTCTGCCATTTCGGCCGGGCTGTCAGAAAGCATCGCGGAGATTGCCGGCCTCTGGCTGTTCCTGGTGGCTGCCATGACCTTCGTCGCCTACCTGAACAAGAAAGGGATGATCGAAAATGTGGTGTACCTGATCATGCCGAAGCAGGTCAGTGAGCGGAAGTTACTGTTTCTGACCGGCCTTTTCTGTTTCATCTTCTCGTCTTTGGCAGACAATATCACCGCCACTTTAGTCTCATGCTCCCTGATTCTCTCCCTCGATCTGGAGCTCAAGAAACGCATCCAGTTCATCACCCTGGTGGTGTTTGCGGTGAATTCCGGCGGCGTGTCCCTGATCACCGGCGACGTCACCACGCTGATGATCTTCCTGGCCGACAAGGTGGAAATCCTGACCCTGCTGACCCTTGCGATCCCGGCGTCCATCACGGTGTTCATACTCGCGGTGTTCCTGTCCCGGGGCCTGTCCGGCACGGTCACTCTCAAAACCAGCGTCAGCGCGGTCCGGCCGGTAGATGTGGTGATCGGGGTATTGTTCCTGCTGACCATCATGGCCACTATTACCGGCAACGCGCTGTTCAGCACACCACCGGTGCTGACCTTCCTGTTCGGCCTCTCGATCATGTTTCTGGTGTCGCGGTTCATGAGCGATGATACCGACCTGGACCCCATTCTGGAGTACATCCGCGTTATCGAGTTCGAGACCCTGTTGTTTTTCCTCGGTATCCTGCTGCTGGTGGGTATGCTCAAGGAAATCCAGGCGCTGCAGTCACTGGTTGCGATTTATGACTTACTGCCCCCGGTGGCCGCCAACTACCTGATGGGGATTTTCTCTGCGGTCATCGACAACGTACCCCTGACCGCCGCACTGCTGAAGTCCGGTATCGAGATGACCGCCGGAGAGTGGATGGGGCTGACCTACGCCGTTGGCGTGGGAGGCTCACTGCTGGTGATCGGATCGGCGGCGGGTATCGTCGCCATGAGCAAAATTCCCGGGCTGACCTTCGCCACGTATATGCGTTATCTTGGCCACCTTCTGCTGGCATACACTCTCGGTTACGCCGGGGTGATTCTGATGGGTCGTTTCATTCATTGAGGTAAGTCTATGTTGATGGCCATTACTGCCATTATTGCGGGTCTTGTCCTGCTGGTGTGGAGCGCTGACCGTTTTGTCGAGGGCGCCGCGGCTACCGCCAAGCACCTCGGCATGCCATCGTTGCTGATCGGTATGGTCATCATCGGCTTCGGCACCTCGGCGCCGGAGCTGGCGGTGTCTGCCATGGCGGCGGCCGATGGCAACCCGGGGCTGGCGCTTGGCAACGGCTACGGCTCCAACATTACCAACATTGCCCTGATCGTGGGTCTGACCGCCCTGATCGCACCCATCGCGGTGCACTCCCAGGTGATCCGCAAGGAATTACCCTTACTGCTGGCGTTAACCGCCATCGCCGGCTACCAGCTGATCGACGGCGAGCTGACGCGACTGGACGGCTGGGTGCTGCTGGCGGTGTTCGCCGCCGTGATGGGCTGGTCAATCTATCAGGGCATTCGCGGCAAGGGTGACAGCCTGGTGGGTGACACCGACGCCGAACTGGTGGCACATCCGATGCCACTGAAGCTGGCGCTGATCTGGTTGGTGGTAGGCCTGGTGCTGCTGATCGTCAGCTCACGAATGCTGGTTTGGGGCGCGGTGACCATTGCCCAGAGCCTCGGGGTCAGTGATCTGATCATCGGGCTGACCATTGTCGCCATCGGCACATCGCTGCCGGAGCTGGCGTCAGCGCTGGCCGCCGTCAAGAAGAACGAACACGACCTGATCCTCGGCAACATTGTCGGGTCGGGCATTTTCAATACCCTGGCTGTGGTGGGGCTGGCGGCTGCTATCGAACCGCTGGCGGTTGATCCGGAAGTGCTGTATCGGGACTGGACCCTGATGGCCGCACTGACCCTGGGTCTGCTGCTGATGGCACTGGGGCTTACCGGCAAGCGCAAGCTGATCAGCCGACACAACGGTGCCCTTCTGGTGCTGGTGTACGTGGGCTACACCGGTTATCTGGCGTCCACCATCGTGGGCTGAAGCGCCCGGGGAAGCCTGCCCGCTCAGCCGGCTTCCCCATCCCCCAGCAGCACCTCAAGCCGTTGGCGTAAATCGGCCATCAATGACGCCAGATCCTCCCGGGTTTTTCCGGCCGTATCGATGGGGGCACCTACCCGCACATCCACCAGCTGACCCAGATTGATCTGCCAGGTTCGCGCCGGCAGTACCCGATGAATACCCCGCACCGCCACTGGCACGATCACCGCCTGGGTATCCAGTGCCAGGTGGAAGCACCCTTTCTTGAAAGGCAGCAGCTTGCCATCCGGTGATCGCGTGCCCTCGGGCGCTGCCCGCGGCACGGTGCCGCTCTCCATCATGGCGCGGGCTTTTTCCAGGTCCTTCATGGCTCGCTGGCGGTTGGCCCGGTCGATGGAGGGAAACTCCGCCGCTCTCATGGCCTGCCCCAGTAACGGAATGCTGAACAACTCCTTCTTGGCCAGCATCCTCACCGAACCGGGCATGGACACGAAGGTCACCGGAATATCGTAGTGGCTGGCGTGGGTACACATGATGATGTAACGCCGGCCGTCACCGAAATCCGGCACTGCCCCACGCACGGTCAGACTGACCCGCACCAGCCGCAGCAGCGACGCGGACCATTCCCGGCAGTATTTGTCCACGATACGCCGGTTCAACCGCCCGAACAGGGCCCGCAACAGCACCAGCAGGGAAAACAACGCGGTCAGGCCAACCGAACCGAGCACCACGCCTGCCCGCCGCAGCAGCGTGGCCGACTCGGTCAACGGATTCATTTTCAGCCGAATCATGGGGATTCCTTATTAATCGCACTTGATCATTTTTTAACCGGATCCTATAAGTAATAAGGATATAACCCGGTTCCCGAACCGGGCCTCACCTGTCCACGGAACCGACAACAAGGAGACGGACCATGAGCAGCACAGTTCACATCGGGCGCGGCCCGAACGACCCGGGCCTGGACAATCCCGGGCGGCGACGCATTCTTGTCGGCAGTGCCGGTGCCATGGCCGCCGTTAGTCTACTGGGCTTTACGCCACTGGCGAAGGCCGAAGAAGCAAAAACACTGCCGGAGTTTGCCGCCTGGAAAGATCGCAGTGCCTTGATTGTGCACAGCGCAAACACCATGGAAACCCAGCGGGGTGCCATCGGCAGTGGCGTCATCACTCCCAGTGATCGCCTGTTCGTGCGCAACAATCTGCCAGCCCCGGCCGACGACATTGCGACCGACCCTGACGCCTGGGAAGTGCGCATCGAAGGCGTGAAAAAGCCGACAACCCTGACGGTGGGCGACCTCAAGCGTATGGGGGTGACCACCGTGGCCTCAGTTCTGCAGTGCTCCGGCAATGGCCGGGCCTTCTTCCCCCACGGCGCCAGCGGAACCCAGTGGAGTGTCGGCGCAGCCGGCTGCGTGCTGTGGACCGGCGTAGCGCTGAAAGATGTCGTCGAGGCGCTGGGCGGCGCTGCCGACGATGCCCGCTACATCACCAGTACCGGGGGTGAAACCCTGCCGGACGGTCTCGACCCGAAAACGGTGATGGTCGAGCGCTCGGTACCAACCAAGGCGATGGAGACCGCCCTGCTGGCCTGGGAGATGAATGACGAAGCCCTGCCTGTCACCCATGGTGGCCCACTGCGCATGGTGGTGCCGGGCTATTTCGGCGTGAACAACGTCAAGTACGTAAAAACGGTGGCGTTCACTGAGAACCAGACCGATGCCAAGATCCAGGCCTCCGGCTACCGGGTTCGCGATGTGGGGGTTAAAGGCTCGCCGGATCAACCCTCGATGTGGGACATGAACGTCAAGTCCTGGGTTACCGCCCCCCTTGAGAACGGCCGCAAGGGACGCAACATGATCTACGGCGTCGCTTTTGGCGGCACCGTTGCGCTGAGCAAAGTCGAGGTATCGGTGGATGGCGGCAGAAACTGGAAGGAGGCCCGCTTCCTGGGGCCAGATCTCGGGCCCTATGCCTGGCGGCCGTTCGTGATGGCCACGGACCTGGCCGCCGGAGAGCACCGCATCGTCAGCCGCGCCACCGACGCTGAGGGCAACACCCAGCCGGAGGAGCGCACCGAGAACGAGCGCGGCTATGGTCACAATGGCTGGAAAGACCATGGCGTGACCGTGGCGGTCGCCTGAACCGGAAGGCGGCTGCCAACACGGTGGTCGCCTTCCCTGATCTGCATCAGGATCCGATCATGAAAAACTGCGTGGTATCCGCGTTATGCCTGCTGCTGACGTCTGCTGTCGCGATGGCCGACGACGGGCTGCTGGCCCGCGGCAAACAGATCTTCAGCGAGCAGGCGCAGCCGTCCTGTGCCATCTGCCATACCTTGAGCGACGCCGGCTCGACCGGAGCTATCGGCCCGGATCTGGACGAGCTCAAACCCTCCCGGCAACAGGTTCATGACGCCGTCCGGTCCGGGGTTGGCGTGATGCCCGCTTTCGAGGAAACTCTCACGGCCGAGGACATCAACGCCGTCGCCCTGTATGTGGCAACCGTGACCGGAGGCGCCACCGACTGACCGGCAGTGGCGCAAGGAGGGCTCAGCGGTTTTCCCGGAACACCATGGCAATGGAGTTGAGGCAATACCGTTGCCCGCTCGGTGGTGGGCCATCCGGAAACACATGGCCGAGGTGGCTGTCACATCGGGGGCAGCGGATTTCGGTGCGGGTCATGCCGAGACTGCTGTCTTCGAGATAGCGGATGTGCTCAGGGTCAAACGGCTGGAAAAAACTGGGCCAGCCTGTGCCGGAGTCGAACTTCGAGTCAGAGCTGAACAGCGGTAAGTCACAGAGACGGCAGTGATAGACCCCCGTTTTCTTGTTATCGAGCAGAGTGCCGCAAAACGGGGGCTCGGTGCCGTGATCCAGCAATACCCGGCGCTCATCCTCGGACAGGTCCGCGGCCATTTCGTCCACCTGGGTCGGTGACAGGGGGGTCAGGTCGTATCCTGATGCGGAAACAGTCATGGCGAACTCCTCAGGCTGTGTCGTCATTGCGATATTCGGGTTTGAGGTAATCCTCGTAGGCGGTCACCAGCTTTTCCATTTTGGGCGCCGCCACCGCCATGATGTAAGGCTGATAGGGATTCTGCGCCGCGAAATTCTGATGATAAGCCTCCGCCGGATGAAACTGCGTCAACGGCTCCAGCGTGGTCACGATCGGCTGGGAATAGGCCCCGGAGGCGTTGAGCTGCTGGATGTAGGCTTCTGCCACACGCTGCTGTTCCGGCGTCTCGAAAAACACCGCGGAGCGGTACTGGGTGCCGCGGTCGTTGCCCTGCCGGTTCAATTGGGTCGGGTCGTGGGCCACTGAGAAGAACACTTTCAGCAGCTGGCCCAGGCTCAGTTTTGCTGGCTCATAGTGCACATCGACCACCTCCGCGTGGCCGGTCTGGCCACTGCACACCGCGTCGTAATTGGCGGTTTCCGGGCTGCCACCGGCGTAGCCGGATTCCACATGGGTCACCCCGTCCATGGCAAGAAAAACCGCTTCCACACACCAGAAGCAGCCACCACCCAGAACAATGTGAGCAGACGCGGACGGGTCTTTCGGATCGTGTTCCGGGTCGGGAAACCGGCTTTTCGGTACCTCAAGGCCGGGAACATTGCATG
>JAEPMM010000264.1 GCA_017643965.1 Marinobacter sp. | reverse complement strand
GTTGTGGTCAGGCGTCACGGTTGCGCCTGTTCAAGGTACTTCAACACCAGGTCCTCATGGATACCTTCCTTTTCGACCAATGTGAGCGCTGCGCGAATTTCATCAGCGTAAGCCATGACCGGAGAGCGCCTGGACACTGCAATGAAAGAACGCGTGCCGGGTACAAAGAATGGCGACACCAGCACCGGCAGGTCAAGCTCCCTGACGGTGAACAACCCGATCAGTTCCGGCGCGATCACCACATCGACCCGGCCCTTCTCCAGCATGCGCATCAGGTTCTCGTATCGCGGGGCACTTTCCTTGATCAGTTGATCGTCGGTATCAAACCTCGGGAAATAACGGGCACCCGCCAGCACGCCTATGCTCAGGCCATCCAGATCGCTGTAACGATCAATGCGGTGGGCTTCCTCGATGTAGAAGAAGAGCCGCCGCTCAGGCGGGAAGGCCGGGGCCACAAAGTCCAGCCATTCAGCGCGTTCTTCTGTTTCCAGTGGCCCCAGCATGACATCCACATCGCCCTGCTGCGCCATCAGCAACACCCGACGAAACGGCGCTTCCCGGAAACGCAGCGTCCAACCCAGCCGGTCCGCGATTTCACGAAAGATGTCCACGTACAGACCGGTTGTCTGCTGGCCATTTACGATGCGGTAAGGCGGCGCATGATTCACACCCACCGTCACCACCAGCGGATCGCTGGCCGGCTGATCGTCTGCCCATACGGGGGGCATCAACAGCGCAAGCACAAGTGCCGGCGCCCACACACACGCAATCGTTACACGCATCGCTGTTCGTCCTTCCATGAATCACAGGCACGGTGTTCGTTATTGGTCTTTAGCCCCGAGTATAGCCCTTTCAGGATCTGACCGGGACCGGTTTCCGTATTCGATGGTTGAAATCGGGAACGCTGGCCACAAGGTTTTACAGCAAGGCAGTTAACCAGTACTCGAAGTCCCATTCATCCATCAACACAAGGATCGATTCCATGAACGTTCTGATGGTTCTGACTTCCCACGACCAGATGGGCGACTCCGGCCACAAAACCGGATTCTGGCTCGAAGAATTCACCTCTCCGTATTACGTGTTCAAAGACGCCGGAGCCAACATCACCCTGGCCTCGCCGAAAGGTGGCCAGCCTCCGGTCGACCCCAACAGCGAAGCCGATGACGCCCTGACCGAGACCACCCATCGCTTCCGCGAAGACGCGCATGCCAAAGAATCCCTGGCCAGCACCAAAAAACTGGCGGATGTGGACATGAACCAGTTCGATGCCATTTTTTATCCCGGCGGCCACGGTCCGTTGTGGGACCTGGTCAATGACCAGAAAAGCATCGCACTGATCAAGACTGCCTACGAGCAGGACAAAGTGATTGGCGCGGTGTGCCACGCCCCGGCCGTATTCAAAAATGTGGAAGTGAAACCCGGGCAGAACCTTGTCGGTGGTCGCGAAGTCACCGGCTTCAGCAACAGCGAAGAGGAGGCGGTGGGCCTGACCGGCATTGTGCCCTTCCTGCTGGAAGACATGCTCAAGGAAAATACCGCCACCTACTCCAAAGGTGACGACTGGGCACCGCACATCGTGGTGGACGGCAAGCTGATCACCGGCCAGAACCCGGCCTCATCCGAAGGCGTGGCCAAGGCGGTCGTGCAGGCGCTGCAGGAGGGCTGAACACCGCCCTTTAACCGCGACTCCTGGCCACTATTCCCCGGCGTGGCTGATCAGCACGCCGGGGGCTCCCACCTCCAGCGTTTCCCGCAGCTCCGCCGGAATCGGTGCTTTCGCCATCTTCGAAGGTTGAATCAGCACGTAGGTAATGTCCGCTTCGGCGACCTGCTGTGCGTCACCGTGCCGCACAAACTCCAGATGCAGGGTAAACGACGTATTGCCCA
This sequence comes from Marinobacter sp., assembly GCA_017643965.1. Taxonomy (GTDB): domain Bacteria; phylum Pseudomonadota; class Gammaproteobacteria; order Pseudomonadales; family Oleiphilaceae; genus Marinobacter. The sequence continues at coordinate 3,188 of JAEPMM010000264.1, read as the reverse complement.
GCCGCCCGGCGCGAATCCGCGCCTCCAGCACGTCATCAAAGCGCGCCGGCGCGCGATAGTTCACCGTCAGACTCACCACCTGGATGTCGAGATCCCGCGCCAGCAGATTCTGATAGTCCCCGAACAGGGTACGGATGTACTCGTTAACGGCGATATCCACGTAATCCGCATAACGGGCATTGAACACCACGCTCTGGGCGTCACATTCGCTGTAGCGGACGCGAAATCGGAAGCGGAACGGCAGGTCGGCTGTGTCGGTCATTGTCTCTCGTTCTTGTGGCTGTGGGTGTCGCTACAGACTAACCGATAGGGGCACCATTTTCTCCTCTGGCCCCGGCGCGGCTGGTCAATACCGGCTGGTGTGCTATGTTTTTCATACCCTCCCAAACAGGCAGGCCGTGCACATGAGCAACCCCAAGCACACGTTGTTCTGGATGACACTCTTCCTTGCTGTGGTGGTTGTGGTGTGCGCTCTCATCCACGCGCCGCTGACCACAGCGTTTATGGCCAACTGGGTCTTCAACCTGCTGATCGTGGGCGTGCTGATCATCGGCATCGCGCTGACCTACCGCCAGGTGATCATTCTGTTTCCCGAACTGCGCTGGATTGCCCAGTTTCGTACCGGCAACGCCGGGCTGTCCGTGCTGCAGGAGCCGCGGCTGCTGAAGCCGCTGGCGCGCCAGTTGGGTGATGAATTCAAGCTCGACCGCTTCACGCTCTCCACACTGTCTCTGCGCACGGTGCTGGACGGCATCCATTCCCGCATGGACGAGCAGCGGGAAATCACCCGTTACTTCATCAGCCTGCTGATTTTCCTCGGGTTGCTGGGCACCTTCTGGGGTTTGCTCGGTACCATCAATGCCGTGGGCGATGTCATCACCAACCTGAACATGGACCAGGGCGACTTCGGGGTGGTCTTCGCCGACCTGCAGGCGGGCCTGCAAACGCCACTTCAGGGCATGGGCACCGCCTTCAGCTCGTCCCTGCTGGGGCTTGGCGGCTCACTGATCCTCGGGTTCATGGACATCCAGGCGGGCCATGCCCAGAACCGTTTCTACGACGGCCTCGAAGAGTGGCTGACCAGCGTCACCAATCTGGTGGATTACGTTGACGATCCACGGCAGCAAACCGAGTAGCCGGCCGTGATTGGCTCCCGCCGTCGCAGCCGCAGCACGGTCAATGTCTGGCCGGGGTATGTGGACGCCCTGTCCGCCCTGTTGATGCTGATCATCTTCATGCTGCTGATCTATGTGGTCAGCCAGCTGTACCTGTCCCAGACCCTGTCCGACCGTAATCTTGAGCTGGCACAGCTCAACGACCGCCTGAACGACATTTCCCGCCTGCTGGGCCTGGAGGAAGAGCGCAGCACCGTGCTCGCCAGCCAGCTGGACGCCAGTCTGGAGCGCAACCAGCAGCTGCAGAGCCGCTTTGACAGTGTGCGCAACCAGTTGATGCAGACCACCGCGGAAAAGAAGGGACAGGAAGAGCAGCTGGCCGCCCTCAACGAGGCCATGGCGGCCCGGGATCAGGCGCTGGACGAAAAGGACGAACTCTCTGCCAGCCAGCAGGCGATGATCCTGCGGCTATCCAACCAGATCGCCGCGCTGGAGAACCAGCTGCGGCAGATTGCCGCCGCTCTTGACCTGCAGGAGCAACAAACCGCGGACAAAGAGGCGGAACTCGAGGACGTCAGCAGACGCCTGAATACCCTGTTGGCGGAACGGGTGAATGAACTGGAACAGTACCAGTCGGAATTCTTCGCGCGGTTGCGGCGCATCCTGGCGGAGAACGAGAACATTCGCGTGGTCGGGGATCGCTTCCTGTTGCCGTCGGAGCTGTTGTTTGCCTCCGGTTCGGCACAATTGGGCGAGGAAGGACAGGGTGAGCTGGATAAACTCGCCGGCGTTCTGCTGGACGTGGTGGAGCGCATACCACAGGACATTGACTGGATTCTGCGCATCGACGGCCACACGGACCGGATTCCAATCAACACCCCACGCTTCCCTTCCAACTGGGAGCTGTCCACCGCCCGGGCGGTGGCGGTGGTGCGTTATCTCTCACAACAGGGTGTACCAGAGCGGCGGATGGTGGCCGCCGGCTTTGGAGAATTTTTCCCCGTGGCCGAGGGCGGTTCGCCGGAAGCCCTGCAACAGAACCGTCGGATCGAACTGAAACTCACCGACCGCTAGGCCTGCGCCGGACCTGGTAAGGCTTGCATCAAACGTCTTTGCGGCGCTCGTAGTCACGCAACCGGTTGTACAATGTTTTCATGCTGACGCCCAGAATGCTGGCAGCTTTCTCCTTCTTGCCTTTGCACTGCTTCAAGGTCGCAAAAATCAACGTTTTTTCCGCCTCGGCCACGGAAGACCCGATTCTGACTGTCACGCTCGGCCCCGAGCCACGAGAAGCCCGGGATGGGGTAACCACATTGTCAGGAATCTCAGTGGTGGTGATTGAATGGTCTGCCATGATGTAGGCGCGCTGGATAACGTTTTTCAGTTCTCGGAGGTTACCGGGCCAGGTGTAGTTCTCCAGTATCATCAGTGCCTGCTCGGAGAGTTCGATGACGCTGCCATTCTGCTCATTCAGTTCTGCCAGGAAGTAATGGGCGAGTTTCCGCACATCTCCTGTTCTTTCTCTCAAAGGCGGGAGCGCAATGGGGAACACCTGCAGACGGTAAAGCAGATCGGCGCGAAAACGCCCCTCCTGCACTTCAGTTTCAGGACACTGGTTAGTGGCCGCCACAATTCGGACATCAGCCTCCATTTCACCGTCGCCACCGACACGGGCGAATCGCCGCGTTTCCAGCACCCGCAGCAGCTTTACCTGAAGGTCCACGGGCATCGAGGTAATCTCATCGAGAAACAAGGTCCCACCGTGGGCGCGTTCGAAAACGCCCCTGTGATCCCTGATAGCCCCGGAGAAGCTGCCTTTTTCGTGACCGAAAAGCTCGCTCTCGATTAACTGGGGAGACATCACACCACAATTCACGGGCACAAAGGGCTGGTCACACCGCTCACTGAGTTCATGGATCGCCTGGGCTATGATCTCCTTGCCTGTCCCGCTCTCCCCGCTAAGAAAAACAGTGGCCAACGTGGGAGCGACCCTTCTGACCTGATCCACGACTTTCCGCATTCCGCTTGAAGTGCCGGGACTCACGGCAAATACGATAGACGCCGGACCTTGCT
>JAEPMM010000482.1 GCA_017643965.1 Marinobacter sp. | reverse complement strand
GACCCGCAGGGCATGGATTTGGCCCCCAGCTCCGGCACCAGTCCGCCGAGGTAGGCATTGCCCGCCAGCACCACGAACTGGGCCCTCACCTCACCTTCCCGGGTTTTCACGGTGGCCGGCTCACCGGGCACAATGTCGACCACCTCCGAGTGTTCTTGAATGACGCCGCCGCGGGATTCCAGCGCAGCGGCTTCGCCCAACGCCAGATTCAGGGGATGGATATGCCCGCCGGTATGGTCAATGGCGCCCCCCACATAACGCTCGGTACCGACACGGCTGCGGATGGCTTGCTGATCCAGCAGCTCCAGCCGGTCATAGCCGAACCGACGCCACAGCGCCTGCTGGGATTCGAGGTGACCCAGCTGGCGCGAATTCAGTGCAGCAAAAATACCGCCTTCTTTCAGGTCACAGCGAATGCCGTAATCCTTCACCCGCTGCCGTATGATCCGGCTGCCTTCAAAGGCCATCTCTGCCAACAGGCGCAGGTGGTCCGGGGCGGTCTGGCGTTCGATGGTATCCAGGTCCCGGCTGAAACTGTTGACGATCTGACCGCCATTGCGCCCGGACGCGCCCCAGCCCACGGTCGCCGCCTCCAGCACCACCACCCGGAAACCTGCTTCTGCCAGAAACAGTGCGGTCGACAAGCCGGTGTAACCGGCACCTACCACGCAGACGTCGGCCTCGATGTGGCCCTGCAGGGCCGGGCGTATCGGTGCCCGATTCGCCGAGGCGGCATAGTAGGACGGAACCGGTGGGTGCTGGGTCATTGGGAGGGCGCCATAGAGAATCGGGAAAGGTTCGGGAGGCGGCCGCAAACAGCAGCCGCCGACTCCAGTCTATGCCAGGCCCGAAGGTTCGGGAAGACACGTTCTTCTACCTATATCAGAGACCGGGATTGGCCCCGCAAGTGCTGCTATGATGACTCAATTCCCTTGCCTGCGAGGCAGCCATGACCCAGACCAACCCTTCCGCCTCACCCGCCGACCTGGCCGGGTGGCAAGCCCTGGCAAACCAGCTTGTGTTCGAGAACCGCGCCTACCTCAATGGTGCCTACCGACCGGCAACCGACGGCGAAACCTTCCCGTGCGTGAGCCCGGTGGACGGCCGCGAACTGACCCAAGTGGCCAGCTGCAACCAGGCCGATGCCGACCTTGCCGTTGCCGCCGCCAGAGAAGCCTTCGACAGCGGCGTGTGGAGCCGGCTGGCCCCGACCCGACGCAAGGCTGTGCTGCTGCGTTTCGCTGACCTGATCGACGCCCACGGCGACGAACTGGCCCTGCTGGAAACCCTGGATATGGGCAAGCCCATTGCCCACGCCCGCAGCGTGGATGTGCCGGCCACCGCACGGGACATCCGTTGGACCGCGGAGGCCATCGACAAGGTGTACGGCGAACTCGCTGCAACCCCCCATGATCAGATCGGCATGATTTCCCGCGAACCCATCGGCGTTGTTGCTGCCATCGTGCCCTGGAACTTTCCGATGATCATGGCGGCTTGGAAGATTGCCCCGGCCCTGGCCACGGGCAATTCAGTGATCCTCAAACCTTCGGAGAAATCGCCGCTCAGCGCTATTCGACTGGCGGCACTGGCTCAGGAGGCGGGCATCCCCGCCGGGGTGCTCAACGTGCTGCCGGGCTTTGGCCACACCGTGGGCAAGGCGCTGGCCCTGCACATGGACG
>JAEPMM010000234.1 GCA_017643965.1 Marinobacter sp. | reverse complement strand
TGGGCGAAGCGCAGCAAAGAGGCTCACGCCGGCAACCCGGCGGCGCTGTTCGGTATTGTCCAGGGTGGCATGTATGAAACACTGCGGGACAAATCCCTGGCAGGACTCACGGACATCGGCTTTGACGGCTATGCCATCGGCGGGCTGTCGGTGCGCGACCCGACAGAAGATATGCTTCGCATTCTGGACCATCTGCCGCCCCGCATGCCGTAAGACAAACCCCGCTACCAGATGGGGGTTAGCCGTCCGGAAGATCTGGTTGAGTCCGTGCGCCGCGGCGTGGACATGTTTGACTGCGTGATGCCGACCCGCAATGCCCGCAACGGCTACCTGTTCACGTCCACTGGTATCGTCAAGATCCGCAACGCGAAGAATCGTCACGATACCGGACCTCTGGATGCCACCTGCGACTGTTACACCTGTCAGAACTTTTCGAGAAGTTATCTGCATCATCTCGATAAATGTGGAGAAATGCTGGGGTCTCAGCTCAACACCATCCACAACCTGAGGTACTACCAGAACCTGATGGCCGGATTGCGTGGCGCTATTGAAGCAGGTACATTGTCGGACTTTATTAGCGACTTCTACGCCCGTCGGGGGGAGACAGTGCCGCCGTTTGCGGACTGACGATCCTGCCCGGGCAGGCTGAATTGACTCACTAACGACTGAAACAGTTATCTCACTTAACGGAGACTTTGAATGAAATCGATCAAGCTGCTTGTTGCTGCCCTTATTGCGTTCCTGCCGTCACTGGCACTGGCCCAGGATCCGGCTGCCCAGGGCATGGGTGTGATGGGGCAGGTGATCTTCTTCGCCGGCTTTATCCTGATTTTCTACTTCCTGATCTGGCGCCCGCAGTCCAAGCGTGCGAAAGAGCACAAGGCGCTGATGAGCGGCCTGAACAAAGGCGACGAAGTGGTCACTTCCGGCGGTGTTGCTGGTCGTATCACCAAGGTGACTGACGACTTCATCGTGGTTGAAGTTGCCGACAACGTTGAGATCAAGGTTCAGAAAGTGGCCGTTGCTGCCGCTCTGCCCAAAGGTACCCTGAAGGATATCTGAACCGGCGCCTCGCCAGTGTGAATTTGCCAAGCCGACATTTCAGAGCCGGCCCCCGGGGCCGGCTATAAAGGGAACCCATGCTCAACAAGTACCCGCTCTGGAAGAACCTGATTATCCTGGTCGCGCTCGTGATCGGGTTTGTCTACGCCTTGCCCAACCTGTTTCCTGACGATCATGCCATCCAGATCACCGGTGCCCGCAGCAGCACCGAGATCAATCAGCGCATTCTCGATCGTGCGTTGGGCGCCATGGAAGCGGAAGGCATTTCCGTAAAAAGCAGCGAACTTCAGGACCGGAACGGACTGATCCGGGTACCCAACGGTGACGACCAGCTGAAAGCGCGGCCCATCGTTCAGGAAGCGCTGGGCGGTGATTACCTGGTGGCCCTGAACATGGCACCTTCCACTCCGGACTGGCTGCGCAGCCTTGGCGCAGGGCCGATGAAGCTGGGCCTGGATCTTCGCGGTGGTGTTCACTTCCTGCTGGAAGTGGATATGGAAACCGCGGTGGAGCAGCGCCTTGAGGCCCTGTCTGGCCAGATCAAGCGCGAGCTTCGTGAGGAGCGCATCCGCTACCGTGGCGGTGATCTCGACGGTCGTGAAATCATTCTGAGCTTCCGCGATGATGCGGCCCGTAGTGAGGCCTTCGATCTGATTCGCCGCCAGTACAACCAGTTCCTGATGGACGAGCAGACCGACGGCGATGAGCTGAAGATTGTGCTTTCACTGTCCGAACAGGAAGTGACGTCAATCCAGGACTACGCCCTCGAGCAGAACCTGACCACCATCCGTAATCGGGTCAATGAGCTGGGTGTGGCCGAACCGCTGGTTCAGCGCCAGGGTGCCGATCGCATCATTGTTGAGCTGCCAGGGGTGCAGGATACGGCGCAGGCCAAGCGGGTTCTCGGTGCCACGGCAAACCTTGAGTTCCGTCTTGAGGCGCGCCAGGACGCGCCGTCCGCGGAAACCGAATCCTTCGGTTTCCGTGATGAGCAGGGTCGCACCGCGCGCCTTGAGCGGGAAGTGATTGTAACCGGTAACAACGTCTCCAATGCCCAGCAGGCGTTCGACGAGAATGGTCAGCCGCAGGTCAACATCACCATGGATTCCGTCGGTGGCGATCTGATGAATCGTGCCACGCGCAACGCCATTCAGCGGCGCATGGCGGTACTGTTCATCGAGTACAAGACCGAAACCGAACAGAAAGTGGTGGACGGCGAAGTCCAGAGCGTTGAAGAGCGGGTGGTCGAGAAAGGCATCATCAGTCTCGCAACGATCCAGTCCGCGCTAGGTGCCAGCTTCCGTATCACCGGGCTGGATTCCATTCCGGAAGCGTCGGAACTGGCGCTGCTGCTGCGGGCCGGTTCCTTGGCCGCACCCATGTACTTCGTCCAGGAACGTACCATTGGTCCGAGCCTCGGCCAGAAGAACATTGATGCGGGTATGATGTCCGTGGCACTGGGCTTCGCCCTGGTGTTGATCTACATGGCGCTGTACTACCGCGGGTTTGGTCTGATTGCCAACGTGGCACTGACCCTGAACCTGATGATGCTGATTGCCTGTATGTCGATCCTCTCTGCAACGCTGACCCTGCCGGGTATTGCCGGTATCGTGCTGACGGTGGGTATGGCGGTAGACGCCAACGTGCTGATCTTCGAGCGCATACGGGAAGAGCTCAAGGCCGGTGTGCCACCGCAATCTGCCATCAATGCCGGCTACTCCCGTGCCTTTGTGTCGATTGTGGATGCCAACATCACCACCCTGCTGGTGGCGGTAATTCTCTTCGCCATGGGTTCGGGCCCGGTGAAAGGCTTCGCGATTACCCTGTGCCTGGGTATTCTCACGTCGATGTTCTCCGGGCTGATGGTCAGCCGCAGCATCGTGAATTTTGTTTATGGCGGTCGCAAGATCGGCAAGCTGTCGATCGGAGGGAAACTGGCTAATGTCTGATACACAGAAGAAGCCTATCGATTTCATGGGAATCCGGAAGATTGCTTCCGTGTTCTCCATCGCTCTGGTCATCATTTCCATTGCCCTGCTGGCCGTGCGCGGTCTCAATCTGGGTATGGATTTCACTGGTGGTACGTCGGTGGAGCTGGAGTATAAGCAAGCTCCAGCCCTTGATGACGTGCCCCAGACCCTGAACGCGGCCGGCTACGATAACTTCGTGGTGCAGAACTTCGGTTCGGATACCACGATTCTGGTGCGCATGCGCGAATCCGGCAATGACGAACTCGCCCGTGAACTGACTGGCGCTCTGACCGCAGACGGAACCGAACTCGAGCTGGTCAGCTCCGAGTTTGTCGGCTCCCAGGTGGGTGAAGAGCTGAAGGAAGACAGTGGTCTTGGCCTGCTGATAGCACTGGCGGTGGTGTTGATCTACGTCGGCATGCGTTTCCAGTTCAAGTTCGGTATCGCTTCCGTGCTGCCTCTGGCTCACGATGTGATCATCGTGCTGGGCGTGTTTGCCCTGTTCCAGTGGACCTTCGATCTGTCGGTACTCGCGGCTCTGCTTGCGGTGATCGGCTACTCGCTGAACGACACCATTGTGGTAGCCGACCGCATCCGCGAAAACTTCCGCAAGCTGAGGGAAGGGGATTCCTGGTTCATCATCAACGAATCCATCCACCAGACCATCCGGCGTACCATTAACACCTCCGGCACCACGTTGGTCGTGTTGCTGGCGCTGTATTTCTTCGGTGGTGAGGCAATCAACAACTTTGCCATCGCGCTAATGATCGGTGTGGTGGTGGGTACCTATTCTTCCATCTACGTGTCCGCCAACATGCTGATGGTGCTGGGCGTGAGCCGCCAGGATCTGATGTTGCCGGCCAAGGAAGGTGCGGAAGATCAGGAAGAGGAAGAGCAACCACCGGAGTGGTTGAACCGGATGTAATGCCCGGGCCCCGCCCATAAAAAAAGCCGCATCCCGAAAGGATGCGGCTTTTTTGGTGGTGGCTGCGTTCCAGCCCGCCTTAGCGGGGCAGGCGGCCACGGAAGGGATGCAGAACTTTCAGCACTTCCCGGAACAGCTTGGGGTTGGCCACCACCAGCTGACGGGCCTGGCCGGTAGAGGGGTTCCCGGAGAAATCACCGGTCAGTGCGCCGGATTCCATCGCCAGAGTCACGCCGATGTCCAGGTCTGCCGCTTCAGGGCGGAAGATGATGGCAGCGTCCAGGTGGCCGGCAGAAACCCGGGCAATGTCCAGAGCAACACAGCCGGAGGTGCGGAACATGCCGGTTTCCCGTGCAATCACCGAGGCCATCTCACCCCAGAGCAGCGGGTCATCGCCGCTGCGGGCCTGATCCAGCAGGTTGCTGGAGACAGCCGCCTTCTGGGCCTGTTTGATTTCGCTGGTGCGCACGCGGCGGCTGTTCAGCGCGGCGCCGTGGCCGCGACTGGCAGAATACTCTTCGCCGGTGATGGGGTTCACCAGCAGCAGGTTTTCTGCCCGGTTATTCTTTTTCTGGACCAGGGCGAGGGCAAAATCTGGGATGCCCCGGAGGAAGTTCTCACGGCCCAGCAGCGGAAAGATGTGCCAGCTTTTATCGCTGCCGGCGGCATCGGATTCGCCCATCGGTGCAATGGTGTGGTCTTTGTAGGCTTTTTCGAGCTGCTCGGTGAAGTTGCCGTAGATAGAGGTTTCCACGCGCTCCAACTGGCTGCGACGCTCCGCGTCGTCTTTGCCGTTGGGTTCCTGGCGCTCGAAATGTGCTTTCAGATAGTCAGACCCCTGACGCGCTACGCGCAGAGCCATTTTAATTGCTGGTTGCATCTGAGTGATCATTATCCGGGTGTGTGAAGGTCGCGTATGATAGCAAAAGATAGCCCTGCTTGTATGTTTTTTGCCTTAGCAATGTCACGGATAGCAGCGGGTTTCGGGATGTTCGGAGAGGCAAGGGCGATGTGAAATCTGCTATCATTGCCGGCTCGAAACCCATTACAGAGACAACGTTCCATGCACAAGCCGGCACTTCCCCAGGAAGGCACAGACACCTTCCAGGACCAGATTCGCATCGTACTGGTGGAAACCTCCCACTCGGGGAACATCGGCGCGGTTGCCCGTGGCATGAAGAACATGGGCCTGGGTAATCTGTGGCTGGTGAATCCGGCATCGTTTCCCGATGAAACCTCCTACGCTCGCGCGGCTGGTGCATCGGATGTGCTGGACAAGGCGCAGGTGGTTTCGTCACTGGATGAAGCGCTGGCCGACTGTGTGCTGGTGATGGGTACCAGCGCCCGTGGCCGCAAGGTGCCCTGGCCGGTGATCGCGCCGCCGGAAGCCGCGGCCAAGGCGGCGGAACACACCCCCGCAGGGCCGGTCGCCCTGGTGTTCGGACGTGAGAATCATGGTCTGAGCAACGAGGAACTGCAGCGTTGCCATTTTCACATTCATATCCCGTCCAACCCGGATTACAGCTCGCTGAATCTGGCCATGGCGGTTCAGGTGGTGACCTATGAAATGCGTATGCATTATCTGCGGGGACTTGAAGGCGGTGAGGGCAGCCCATACCTAAAAGCCATGACGATGCCCGGCGATGACGGATGGGATGTGCCGCTGGCCCCGGTAAACGATGTGGAAGGTTTTTTCGGGCATCTGGAGCAGGTGCTGGTGGACATTGATT
>JAEPMM010000324.1 GCA_017643965.1 Marinobacter sp. | reverse complement strand
GCCATCTTGATGGGATCCTGGGCCGCGGCGATGGCCGTGTTCATCAGCACGCCGTCGCACCCCAGCTCCATGGCGATGGTGGCGTCCGAGGCGGTGCCCACGCCGGCGTCCACCAGCACCGGCACCCGGGCGTTTTCCACAATCAGCCGGATGTTATAGCGGTTCTGGATGCCCAGGCCGGAGCCGATGGGCGCACCCAGCGGCATGATGGCGATACAACCCATGTCTTCCAGGCGCTTGGCCAGCAGCGGGTCGTCGGAGCAATAGACCATCACCTTGAAACCGTCTTTGATAAGCTCTTCGGCGGCCACCAGGGTTTCGGTCATGTTCGGGTAGAGGGTTTTCTCCTCCCCCAGAACCTCCAGTTTCACCAGGTCGTGGCCGTCCAGCAGTTCACGGGCCAGCTTGCAGGTGCGTACCGCGTCTTTGGCGGTGTAGCAGCCGGCGGTGTTGGGCAGGATGGTGTAGGTGTCCGGGGAGATCACATCGAGCAGGTTGGGCTCGTCCGGGTTCTGGCCGAGATTGGTGCGGCGCACCGCCACAGTGACAATCTCCGCGCCGCTGGCCTCGATGGCGTGGCCGGTTTCCATCAGGTCACGATATTTGCCGGTACCCACCAGCAGACGTGACTGATACACACGGCCTGCGAGTTCAAGGGGCTTGTCTTCCGGGAGCTGGATTGTCGGTTGTTCGCTCATAACCTTCCTGAAACTGAATGGAGTGATGAATAGGGTGGCATCGGCCGGGCGGGCCGACTGAGGGTGGCGTCAGCCGCCACCGATGGCATGGACCACTTCAACCCGGTCGCCGTCGTTCAGGCGGAAGTCCGGATGCTGGCTGCGGGGCACAATGTCTTCGTTGACCTCGACCGCCAGCCGTTTGCCTGTCAGCGCCATGTGTTCTATCAGATCGGCAACGGTTGCCTGAGCGGGCAGCTCGACCCCATCGCCATTTACCTGCACCTGCATGTTTACCTCTGTGCGTTTGCTAATCAGCGCGCGGGCCCTTCAGGCCAGCCGCCAGAACCAGGGCCCAGCCCACCATGAGGCAGACACCACCGATCGGAGTGATCGGTCCGATCCAGCGCAGCTCGGTCAGTACCAACAGATACAGGCTGCCGCTGAACATCAGAATACCGGCGAGGAAAAAACTGGCGGCCAGCTTCAGTAACCGGCGGTGCAAACCGAACCCGGCCAGCAGCGCAATCAGAATCAGACCGATGGCATGATATACCTGATAGGTGACGGCGGTCTGGAAAACTTCAAGGGCCCGCGCGCTCACCATGGATCGCAACCCGTGGGCACCGAAGGCGCCCGCCATCACCGCCAGCATTGCGAACAGGGCGCCCAGCACCAACGGAGCGCGCAACACCGATACGTTATTAACAGTCACAGTGGATCTTTTCTCCGCTGTCGAGATTCATCATCGTCAACGCTCCACCCCAGACACAGCCGGTATCCAGCCCGATAAAACGGTCACTGCCGGTGTTGCCCTCCAATGACGCCCAGTGCCCGAAGATCACACGAACGTCATCATTGCGCGGGTATTCAAACCAGGGGGCAAAGCCGGCAGGCGCGCTGTCGGCCGACTCCTTGGTGGTCAGCTCCAGGCGGCCATCCTCGGCGATAAAACGCATACGGGTAAAGTAATTGGTGATCACCCGCCAGCGCTCCATACCGGTGAGCCCGGGCGCCCAGCGCTCCGGCTGGTTGCCGTACATGTGAGTAAAGTATTCCTGCGCCCGGTCATCGGCAATCACCGCCTCCACTTCCCGGGCATTGGCCAGTGCCTGCTCGACGCTCCACACGTGGGGCAGCCCGGCATGGGCCATCAGCAGGTGGCGACCGGGGTCATAAACGCAGAGCTTCTGCTGACGCAGCCAGGCCACCAGCCGTTCATGATCGGGGGCGTCGAGAATACCCTCGAGGGTATCCTTCCGGCGGGTCTGGTGCCCGCCCAGCGCGACCGCCAGCAGGTGCAGGTCGTGGTTGCCGAGCACTACCTCGGCCGCACTGCCAAGGCGCTCGATATAGCGCAGCGTTTCCAGCGACGCTGGCCCACGGTTGATCAGATCGCCCGCCACCCAGAGCCGATCCCGGGAGGGTGAGAAATCCACTCTGGCGAGCACCTCCCGCAGGCGGTCGTAGCAGCCCTGAATATCACCGATGGCGTACTCAGCCATGGTCATCTCCACTGACCGCAGCGCTGCCAGTCTTGCGGTCGACCAGGCTATCGGCGATGGCCACGTAATCCGCCAGTGACAGATTCTCCGGACGCAGACCGTCATTGATACCCAGTTGCTGCAGCTGCTCCACGGTGACCAGCCCGGCCAGGGCCTTGCGCAGGGTTTTTCGACGGGCGTTGAACGCTGTGCGCACCACCGCCTGCAAGGTCTCGAGATCCTTTGCCGGGTGCGGCAGGACCTGGTGGGGCACCAGCCGGACAATGGCGGAGTCCACTTTCGGGGCCGGCCGGAATGCTCCCGGGCCCACTTCGAACAACGGCTGAACCTTGCAGAAGTACTGGGTCATGATGCCCAGACGGCCGTAGTTGTTGTCACCCGGCACCGCGCCCATGCGCTGCACCACTTCCTTCTGCAACATGAAATGCATGTCCTGCACCACCCCGGCCTGGCTCAGCAGGTGGAAAATCAGGGGCGTGGAGATGTTGTAAGGCAGGTTGCCGATAATGCGCAGCGGTTTGTCCGACACCAGTTGGCGGAAATCAAACTTCAGCGCGTCCGCCTCGTGGATGCGGAATTCCGGGTAGTTGAAGAATTTGGTGCGCAGCACCGGGATCAGGTCGCGGTCAAGTTCCACCACCTGCAGTGCCGGGTTGACCGCGAGAATTTCTTCGGTGATGGCGCCAAGACCCGGACCGATTTCCACAATGGTGTCGTCGGCTTTCGGGTGGATCGCACGCACGATGCGCTCGATCACGCCCGGGTCCTGGAGGAAATTCTGGCCGAAGCGTTTTCTGGCCTGGTGGCCGGGTTTGTTGCTCACTCTGACTCTCTCTTGTGTCGGGCCATCTGCTCACCCACCCGAATGGCGGTATGCAGGCTGCCAGCGTCCGCCTTACCGGTGCCGGCGAGATCCAGGGCAGTACCATGGTCCACCGAGGTGCGCACAATCGGCAACCCCAGGGTAATGTTCACCGCGCGACCGAAGCCCTGGAATTTCAGTACCGGCAAACCCTGATCGTGGTACATGGCGAGCACGGCATCGGCGTTGTCCAGCCAGTGAGGCGTGAACAGGGTGTCTGCCGGCAGCGGGCCGGTCAGAGTGATGCCCTCGCGCCGGAGCACGTCCAGGGTCGGCTCGATCACCTCCAGCTCTTCCCGACCCAGATGCCCGCCCTCGCCGGCGTGGGGGTTGAGGCCGGCCACCAGAATGCGCGGATGCGCGAGTCCGAAAAAAGTCTGCAGGTCCTGGTTGAGTATGCGGGTAACCTGCATCAGCCGCTGGGGCGTGATGGCTGCGGACACGTCTTTGAGCGGAAGGTGGGTCGTCACCAGCGCCACCCGCAGTTCCTCGGTGGCCAGCATCATCACCACGCGCTCGACACCGCACATCGCCTGAAGAAATTCGGTGTGGCCGCTGAAGGCGATGCCGGCGTCGTTGATCACGCCCTTGTGCACCGGGGCGGTGACCATGCCGTCAAAGAGACCGTCGAGGCAACCTCGCGCGGCGATGCGCAGGGTGTCGAGCACATAGGCGCTGTTACCGGCATCAAGTTGACCGGCAACGGTGTTCACCACACCGTCCACGTTGTAAACCGACAGCTGCCCGGGCGCCGTGACCGCCTGTTCGCCGGGCTGCCACGGCATCAACGTCATCGCGAGGCCCAGCTGGCGGGCGCGGGCTGCCATCAGGTCCTGGCTGGCGACCACCACAATGCCGGTTGTTCGCGGCTCCAGCGCAAGCTGCAGGCACAGCTCTGGGCCGATGCCCGCCGGCTCACCGGCGGTCAGTGCCAGGGTGACCGTATCGGTCATGATGTTCCGGCGTCCTCGTTGTTGTCCGCGTAGTCGCCCTTGAATTCCACAAAGGCCTCGTCGCGGATCTCACGCAACCAGTTCTGCAGCTCGGTATCGAACTTGCGGCGGTAGATGGCCTGGCGCGCCTCGGATTCACGCACCTCACCGCTAATGTCTTTCTGGCGACGCTCCTGCACTTGCAGAATGTGCCAGCCGAACTGGGAGCGGAACGG
>JAEPMM010000080.1 GCA_017643965.1 Marinobacter sp. | reverse complement strand
CGGCCCGCTCCGGGCCAAAACGGTCGGCCAGGGGCTTCCCCCCGGAGGTTTGCAGGTGAAATTCGGTCACCGGGACCGGCGGCTGAACCAGCTCGCCGTTGTTGGTGTGGCCGGCCGGATTGAGCCAGCCGGTGTAATACATGATGGTGGCAAACACCATCGGGCCGAAACCGATCAGGAACAGCAGCAAGGCTGTTCTGCGGACACGGCGGATCTGTTCGGGTGTGGGGCCTTCACGGTCGTGCCCGGAGGTCCCTTTAGCCATTGTCGTTGTCATTATTGGCTCCTATTTTTCGGTAACTCGCTACCACCGTCAATATAACCAGTGCGGCGGCCAGTGAAAACCACTGAAACGCATATCCGTAGTGGGTCTGCGGGCCCATCAGGTCCGGCGCCCAGTCTGCCCGGTAGGCTCCGGGCTGATCGGAGTCCGACAGCCGGACCATCGCAGTGGCAAGTTCCGGCTCCTGTTGCGCTGCCAGTGCCGGCGGCAACGCCTGTACCCGGCGCGGCCAGCCCTCAGTCCGGGCCTCGTTGCTGGCCAGCACCGGCGGCTCCGGAAAGGCCGCCACACGACCGGCAATGCTCACCGTGCCCGGCGGCGAGCTGACGGCTGGCAGTTCGCTGCGGGTACGTGGCGCCTGAATCCAGCCTCGGTTCACCACCACCGGGCGACCTTCCGTCGGGTGAAACACGGTCAGTACCTCGTAGCCCGGGATGCCATCGCGGGTGCGGTTGTCCAGCAGCCAGGTCATGTCGCTGTAGCGACCCTGGAGGGTCACCGGGCGCCCCTCACTGAGGCCCCGGGATTCCTGCTGACGCCAGCTCAGGTTGTTGGCCTGTTGCTGCCACTGCTGCAGTTGCTGTTGTTTTTCTTCCGCCCGCCCCAGCTGCCAGACACCGAGACTGATCAGCAACGGCAGAAACAATCCGGCAAACAGCAGCAGGCGCCAGTCGAAGTGCCAGTGCCTGCGCTCAGACAAGCCCTGATCCTGCATGCTCTGCTATAGTGACCTGACAATAAAATCCATCAGACACGGAAACTCCCATGCTGAAAGCCGTTGTAATCCTACTCATGCTGGCTGTCGTCTTCAGTCTGTTCAGCGGGCTGTTCTTCTTGATCAAGGACGGCGGCAAAACCAACCGGGTGGTGAACTCACTGACGGTGCGGGTGGCGCTGAGTGTGTTGCTGTTGCTGGTGATCCTGATCTCCCTCTGGCAAGGGGGCCTGGTGCTGAACCCGACCCCCTGACGCCCGGTCAGATGACGTAAACGAACACGAACAGACCCAGCCAGACCACGTCCACGAAATGCCAGTACCAGGCTGCGGCTTCGAACCCGAAATGCTTCTCGGCCGTGAAGTGGCCCTTGTTGATGCGGATCAGCATGATCACCAGCATCAGAGTACCCAGCATGACGTGGGCACCGTGGAAACCGGTCAGCATGAAGAAGGTGCTGCCGTAGATGCCCGATTGCAGGGTCAGGTCCAGATCGCGGTAGGCGTGCAGGTACTCGTAGCCTTGCACGAACATGAACACCACCGCCAGGCCGATGGTCATCGCCAGCCAGAGCTTCAGTTTCTGGCGGTTCTCCTCCTTGATCGCGTGGTGAGCCACGGTCACGGTGAAGGATGAGGTCACCAGCAGAATGGTGTTGATCAGCGGCAGGCCCCAGGGCCCGATCACTTCTTTCGGGCCCGGATAGGCACCCGGATCCGGGTTGCTGATCAGCGGCCAGGTGGCCTGGAAACCTTCCCACAGCATGTTACTGCTGCCCCTGTCGCCTTCACCACCGAGCCAGGGCACCGCAAACACCCGGGCATAGAAGAGGGCGCCGAAAAAGGCAGCAAAGAACATCACTTCCGAGAAAATGAACCAGCTCATGCCCCAACGGAAAGAGCGATCCATCTGCGGGCTGTAGAGGCCAGCGCGACTTTCCTTGATCACGTGACCGAACCAGCCGAACAGCATGTAGGCCATGATCACCGAACCGACCAGGAACATGATCCAGGATCCGGTGGTCGACTCGCCCTGTTTGCCATTCACCATGATGGCGGCAACCCCGTACAGGGTCACACCCAGGCCAACCGTTGCAATGATCGGCCACTTGCTTTGTTCGGGAACGTAATAGGTCTGGTTATCCGCCATGTCAGTCTCCGATGGCTTATCCGTTATCGTTTGTTGTTTTCCTGACCCGGGAATTGTCGGATACGGCCGGCGCGACCTCCTGGTCATACAGCGTGTATGACAGGGTCAGCTTGGTGATGTGCTCCGGCAGGTCCTTATCCACGATAAAGATCAGTGGCATCTCGACGCTCTCACCAGCCTCCAGTGGCTGCTGGTTGAAGCAGAAGCATTCGGTTTTGTGAAAATACAGGGTGCCTTCGGACGGCGACAGGCTGGGTACCGCCTGACCGACCATGGCCCGGTCCGTCGGGTTCTGGGCAAAGTAATTGATCGTGACCGGCTCGCCCGGGTGCACTTCGATGCTGCGGGTTACCGGCCGGAACGTCCAGGGCATGTCGGGACCGTTCTGGGCCAGGAACTGCACCCTGACCGTGCGGTTTTCATCCCGCTCGGCCGCAACGGTGGATTCGTAACGCCCGCCGGTTTTGCCGTTGATCCCGGTAATTTCACAGAACACGTCGTACAGCGGCACCATGGCAAAACCGAAGGCAAACATGCCGAGCACGCCGGCCATGCACCATCCCACCACCCGCACATTGGTGCGGCGTGGCGGTTGCGGGGTCTGATTTGCGTCGGTCATCGCCTGGTGCTCCGGTTATTTGACCACGGGCGGCGTCGAGAAGGTGTGGTAGGGCGCCGGTGAAGGCACCGTCCATTCCAGCCCTTCGGCTCCGTCCCAGGGCTTGGCGGAGGCTTTCTCGCCACCTTTCACACACTTCACCACAATCAGCAGGAACAACAGCTGCGACGCGCCGAACATGAACGCGCCCACGCTGGACACCATGTTGAAGTCAGCGAATTGCAGCGCGTAGTCCGGAATCCGCCGTGGCATACCGGCCAAACCGAGGAAGTGCATGGGGAAGAACGCCAGGTTCATGCCCACGAACGACAGCCAGAAGTGGGTCTGCGCCAGGGTTTCGTCGTACATGTGCCCGGTCCACTTCGGCAGCCAGTAGTAGGCCGAGGCGAAGATGCCGAAGATCGCACCCGGTACCAGCACATAGTGGAAGTGAGCCACCACAAAGTAGGTGTCGTGATACTGGAAGTCAGCCGGCGCAATGGCCAGCATCAGCCCCGAGAAGCCACCGATGGTAAACAGGATCACGAAGGCCACGGAGAACAGCATGGGCGCTTCGAAACTCAGCGCACCGCGGAACATGGTGGCGACCCAGTTGAACACCTTCACCCCGGTCGGCACCGCAATCAGCATGGTGGCGTACATGAAGAACAGCTGGCCGGCGATGGGAATACCCACGGTGAACATGTGGTGCGCCCAGACCACGAACGACAGCAGGGCAATCGCACCCACGGCGTACACCATGGAGGCATACCCGAACAGCGGTTTGCGGGAGAACGCCGGGATGATATGGGACACCGCGCCGAACGCCGGCAGGATCATGATGTAGACCTCCGGGTGGCCGAAGAACCAGAACACATGCTGGAACAGCACCGGATCACCGCCGCCCGAGGCATCGAAGAAGCTGGTGCCGAAGTTGATGTCCATCAGCATCATGGTGACCACGCCCGCCAGTACCGGCATCACGGCGATCAGCAGGAACGCGGTGATCAGCCAGGTCCATACGAACAGCGGCATCTTCATCAGGGTCATGCCCGGTGCCCGCATGTTGAGGATGGTGGCAATCACGTTGATCGCACCCATGATCGACGACACACCCATGATGTGCACCGCGAAGATGAAGAAGGTGGTGCTTGGCGGCCCGTAGGTCGTCGACAGGGGCGCGTAGAAGGTCCAGCCGAAGTTGGGTGCACCGCCGGACATGAACAGCGTCGACACCAGGATCAGGAACGCACACGGCAGCAACCAGAAACTCCAGTTGTTCATCCGCGGCAGCGCCATGTCGGGCGCGCCGATCATCAGCGGCAGCATCCAGTTAGCCAGCCCCACGAAGGCCGGCATCACGGCGCCGAACACCATGATCAGACCATGCATGGTGGTCATCTGGTTGAAAAATTCCGGCTCGACAATCTGCAACCCGGGCTGGAACAGCTCCGCCCGGATGACCATGGCCATGGAGCCCCCGAGCAGGAACATGGCAAAGCTGAAGATCAGGTACATGGACCCGATGTCTTTATGGTTCGTCGTCAGCAACCACCGGCTGAAGCCTTTGGCCGGGCCGTGGTGATGATGATCCTGGGCGTGGGTATCTGCAACCGCACTCATGAAAAACCCCCGTTACCGCCTGTTGTTCTGGCTGGTGATGTCGTTTGAGGAATCATTCCTGATTCTTGTACTCGAATACTTCTTTCGGCGTGATCATCTCGCCGGTGTTGTTACCCCAGGCGTTACGCTCGTAGGTAATCACCGCGGCCAGATCCACTTCGTTCAGCTGGTCGCCGAAAGCCTGCATGGAGGTCCCGGAAACACCGTTCACCACGATGTCCAGATGGGCGTCCATGTCTTCGAGTGCAACCTGACTGCCCTTGAGAGCCGGGAATGCCGGGGGCGCACCGCTACCGTCAGCCTGGTGACAGGCCGCACACGCGCTGGCGTAGGCTTTCTCGCCACGCTCCATCAACTCTTCCATGGTCCAGTCTTTCTCGGTCAGCTCACGCTCACGCTCGGCTGCCTCACGCTGGTCGGCCACCCACTGGTCGTACTCTTCCTGTGGCACCGCTTTGACCACCACCGGCATGAAGCCGTGGTCTTTACCGCACAACTCGGTGCACTGGCCACGGTAGATGCCGGGCTCGTCCACGCGGGTCCAGGTTTCATTGATAAAGCCGGGAATGGCGTCTTTCTTGACGCCGAAGGCGGGTACCCACCAGGAGTGGATCACGTCGTTGGCGGTCAGCAGCAGCCGCACCTTCTTGCCCACCGGAATCACCAGCGGGTTGTCTACATCCAGCAGGTAGTTCTCGGTCTTGGCGACGCGGTTGTAGATCTCGTCCCTGCTGGTCGACATGTTCGAGAAGAAACCGAAATCCTCCTCGATGTAGTCGTACTTCCAGCGCCACTGGTAGCCGGTGACCTTGATATCGACGTCCGATTCGGTGGTGTCGTACATATCCACCAGCGTGGCGGTGGCGGGAATCGCCATGACCACCAGAATGACGAACGGAATGATGGTCCAGAGTATTTCCACCAGTGTGTTCTCGTGGAAATTCGCCGGTTTGGCGCCCTGGGACTTTCGGTGAGCGAAGATTGACCAGAACATCACCCCGAATACCACGACGCCGATGGCGACACAGATACAGAGAATGGTCATGTGTAAGCTGAAAATTTCATTACTGGTACCGGTGACCCCGGGTGCCATGTTCAACGTCCAGTCCGCCATGGACCAGGCGGGGAACAGTAGGCTGCCCAAAAGGACACCTGCCCGCTTAGCGTGCACGCGCATACTGTGTCTCCACAGAGTGTTATTCTTGTCGGATTTTGGCGTTCGATCCCTCCGTTCCGGCCGCGCTCGCACACGCAATCGGTTCAGAGTGGAAGTCTGCTTATGGATAACTCAGAGTTGAGTATAGACACAGATCAAAGAAAAGCTAAAAAACGACTAAACCCAAAAGGACTAAACAGATAAATTTAAGAATCAAATTGAATAAGCGTTTCTCGCTCTCCGTCACAGACCGCCGGCTGTGGGCCCTTGCCTGGCCCCTGATGCTGACCAATCTGACCGTGCCGCTTCTGGGCCTGGTCGACACTGCCGTGCTCGGGCATCTGGACAGTCCGGAATATCTCGGGGCCGTCGCCGTGGGTGCCAACCTGTTCAGCATTCTGTACTGGACCTTCGGCTTCATGCGCATGGGCACCACCGGCCTCGCGGCTCAGGCCTGGGGCAAGCGTGACCAATTCGGCCAGGTGGCGCTGTTGGTGCGCTCGCTGGTTCTGGCTGTCGGTATCGGACTGCTGCTGATCCTGTTCCACCAACCGCTGATTCAGCTGGGCCTGACCCTGATGAACCCCAGTGAACGGGTCACCGAACTGGCCGCCGGCTACGCCGCCATCCGGATCTGGAGCGCGCCCGCGGTATTGTGCCAATACACCCTGGTGGGCTGGCTGATCGGCACCCAGTTTGCCCGTGCGCCCATGATCATGCTGATTGTCGCCAACAGCCTGAATATCGTGCTGGATGTGCTGTTCGTCACGGTGTTCGGCTGGAACAGCCAGGGCGTGGCGATTGCCACCGTCATTGCGGAGTATTCAGCGGCGGCGATCGGGGTTCGCCTGGTGCTGCTGCGACTGCCGGCGGGCCAGGGGTTCAGCCGCGCGCTGATGGGCCAGCTGTCCGACTACTTGCGGATTCTTCAGGTCAATCGCTACATCATGGTGCGCACCATTGCGTTGCTGCTGGTGCTGGCGTTCTTCACCGCCCAGGGCGCGCGACAGGGGGATACCGTCCTTGCCGCCAACGCCGTACTGATCACCTTTCTGCTGGTGATTTCCAACGGCTTGGACGGTTTCGCCAACGCCGCCGAAGCGCTGATCGGGGAAGCCGTCGGCAAGGGCAGCCGCCGGCGCTTCCGGCTGGTGTTCCGCACCGCGATGCGCTGGTCGCTGTATGGCTCACTGATCTTCACCGTGGCCTTTGTCCTCGGCGGACGCCACCTCATCGGCCTGCTCACTGGCATTGACGAGGTTCGTACCACCGCCTGGCAGTACCTGCCGTGGCTGTGGGCACTCCCGCTCACCGCGGTCTGGGGTTTCCTGCTGGACGGCGTATTCATTGGTGCCACCCGAACCCGCGACATGCAGAACACCATGCTGTTCTCGGCACTGGTGGTGTTCCTGCCGGTCTGGTGGCTGACCACAGGCTGGGGCAATCACGGCCTGTGGTTCTCGCTGATCTGCCTGATGGTGGCCCGTGCCCTGACCATGGGCGGCCTGTTTCTGGCTCACAGCCGCCGTGATCGCTGGTTTACGCCCCAGTGACGATTATCGAAGAGCAGGCTGGGAAATCTCGACTACAATAATTCTAAACGGCAGGCTTGTCGCGGTAGCCAGCCCCTGCTCACCTGCCCCCAGCGACCCTTTTGTGAACCATGGGAGGCGCCTTGCGACCTCATCTCGTTCAGACACCGGCAATCCCTGAAATGACACCACAGGCAGTCCTCGACATTATTGACCAGGCACGACGGCAGGAAGCCCGCTCCGGCACTTTTCTTCGCCAGCTGGGGGAGAAAGCTGCGTCCTTGCCGGGCACCATCACCATCGAGGGCTACCAACCGGCCACCTGCCTGTTCCAGTTTGCGGTGGAGTACATCGAAATGGCACCGCGGCTGATCGAGTGCGTGGAAGCCTGCGCCCGGGAAGCGGACAAGGCCGATCTGTTCGCCCCGTTCATTGATGCCGCCACCCGCTATTTCACCCAGCCTTCGGTGCTTCTGGTGCGCTACGACGGCCTCGACGGTCTGCTGATCCGTGCCTACCTGTGCCATCGTCTGATGGAGGAAATGTACGAGAACAACCGCTCCATCCGCGCCAGTGATCTGGTGGACATCGAGGCCACCCAGGCCAATCTGCTGGTGCACCAGCTGATCGGTGAACCCTTCGCCAACGAACTGGACGACGCCATCACTCTGACCGTGCTCCAGATCGCCGGCACACCGGATTATTACGAGCTCAACCTCGACCCGTTTGTGGAGCATGCCAGTAACGCCGCCTGGGACTGGATGCGGCACTACTGGGAAAACCTGCTGGTGCGCAATCACATTCGTTTCTCGCTGGGCAACAGCCTCTGATTGCAGGTAATCTAGCGCCTTTCTGAATTCCTACCGACGATGACCTGAAAGGAGGCTCCCTTGCTGGATAACGCAGACCTTGGAAAACTGATCATTCGCCTGACGCTCGGCGGACTCATGCTGTTTCACGGTGTGGCCAAACTGTTCCACGGTGTCGGCTTTATTGAAGGTCAGCTGGCCAGCCACGGGATCCCGGCGTTTTTTGCCTACGGCGTTTTCATCGGCGAGCTGCTGGCGCCGCTGATGGTGGTACTGGGTTACCAGACCCGCATCGGCGCGCTGCTGATTGCCTTCAACATGCTGGTGGCCATTGCTCTGGTGCATGGCCACGAGTTGATGGCGCTGGGCAGCAACGGAGGCTGGGCGCTGGAGCTGCAGGGCTTCTTCCTGTTCACTGCGATTGCCCTGATGTTCCTCGGGCCGGGTCGCTATAAACTGAAGAACTGACCCACCGGTTGACCCGGTTGCGACCGGCGTTCCTGGCGGCGTAAAGCGCCTCGTCCGCACGCTGGATGAGCTCGGCGGGCTCGCCGCCATCGGTAGGAATGAGTGTCGCCACGCCAATACTGACCGTGAGGTTGACCGGCGCACCGCCATCGGTGGGGTACACCGGTGTTCTGGCGATGGCCATGCGCAAACGTTCCGCCACCCGACCGGCGCCGTCCTCAGAGGTAGAGGGCAACAGCACGCTGAACTCTTCGCCGCCATAGCGCGCCAGCAGATCCCCCGCCCGCTGCAGCTCACCGGCGCACAGTTGCGCCAGGCTGACCAGGCAATCGTCCCCCACCAGGTGACCCAGCTCATCGTTCACCCGCTTGAAGTGATCAATGTCCAGCAACAACAGCGACAGCGGGGACTGGTGCCGTCGCGCCCGCTGCCATTCGACCTGCAGTTTTTCGTCAAAGCGTCGGCGATTGGCCACTTGGGTCAGGCCATCGGTCAGGGAAATGGCTTTCAGCTGCTCGTTGGCCCGCTCCAGCTCTTCGGTGCGCTCCTGTACCCGCGCTTCCAGGGTCAGGTTGGCCTGACGCTGCACCGCCAGGGCATACTCCTGGGCCTGCAGCCGGCCCCGACGTTCCAGATTGATTCGGTAGGCTAGGGCAAAGGACAGCAGAATGACCTCCAGGGCCACCCCCAGCTGGGGCGCCAGCTCGGTCACGAAACTGCGCGGAATGTACCCCAGTTTACTGACGGCCAGCACCAGATGACCCAGCAGCAAGGGTGTCCAGGCCAGCACATAGAAACCCGCCAGCACCTGCCCCCGCCACCACACCAGCAGACCGGTAACAAAGGCGAGGGGCGTGACCACGGCACCGAAGGCGCCGACGATGACGATACCGGTCTGGTAGGAGCCGAACAGGCCGTAGAAAAACGACAGCACCGCCAGCCCCACCAGCACCTGAGCCAGCCGGTACAGCATCGGACCGTAGCGGCGCAGCGCCAGAAAACTCATGGCGAACAGCACGGCAAAGGCGATGTTGAGGGAGATGATGGGCGCGGTGAAGTAGCGGTTGAGCAGCGGAAAGTCCGGCCACAGCCACTGGAACAACAGGCCGTTCAGGTTCAGCTGCACCAGCGCCGATGCCACCACCGTCAGCACGTACCAGAGGTAGGTGATGTGGCGCACGATCAGGTATACGAAGAGGTTGTATAGCGCCATCGCCAGCATGATGCCGAGGAACACGGCCTGCCAGCCAAAGGCAATCTGCTCCTGCGCCAGAAACTCTCCGGAGCGGACCACCCGCACCGGAATCTGCACGGATCCCAGCGTCTGTATGCGCACGAACGCCGTGACCGGCTCGGTGTTCGAAGGCACCAGAAACACAAAGTTCCGGTGATGAATCGGGCGGGAATCGAAGGGCAGCTGATCCCCGGTACGGTAGGTCTGGACCACCCGACCCGCGCGTTCCCACAGCACCGAGACCTGATCCAGCATGGGGTAGCTGATTTCCAGCACCCGGTTCGCCGGTTCCGGTGGAACCTCCACCTTCAGCCAGAAAGTACTGTCATTCAGGCCGAGATTCAGTGTGTCAATCGGATCAAACGTTTGCCAGCGTCCCTCGGGCAGCGCCCGCACCTGATCCGCCGACAAGGTGGAGTGACCATCCTCCAACCACGCGAATTCAGCAGTTGCAGCGTGAACACTGCCTCCACCGAAAAGCGCCAGTACCAGCAGCCACTGGCAACACCGCAACGAAAGCTGGTTCATAAGCAGGAATCCGGCACCCGATGTCCTTCAACCAGAGAGTTATTGAAATTGCGCTGTTCAATCGCGCCTGCAGCCCTTATGCATCCCTGCCAGATTGGTGTTAAGTTTAGACGCTTACCAGCGGAACGTCTTCCGCCGGCGCCAATAACGTCAAACCGCTCCGGAGACCGCCGATGACGGACAAAAAACCAGAACTGCGCCCGGGCAGGTATCGCCACTATAAGGGAAAGG
>JAEPMM010000237.1 GCA_017643965.1 Marinobacter sp. | reverse complement strand
GTCGTCTGCAGGGATCGCCTCCGGCACCGGGGCCGAGGCCGACACTGGAATAAAGCCCTCCTCTTCCATGACCGCACCGGGGGACAGGGCGGTGACAGCGACCAGATAGCGGTATTCAGGGGTAGGTATTTCAGCAGGTTCCGCCGTGGCGGTGCTTCGAGACTCCACCACTTCGTTGTTGGCCGAAAGCAATCCCATGACAGCCAGGGCCAGGGCCACGAATGCCAGCACCGTTGCAGGCAATGCGTAGATCAGTCTCTTATTCATTATTGCGCCTTGTGATCCGTACTAGAACGCCATGGACGCTTCCACACTCATACTGGCAGGCATGGGCGGGAAGGCCCCGAGAAATCCGAAATTCATCTGCGGCACCATAGGCGCCTGTTCATTATTGCGAGAAATGGCGCATCTGAGAAAACTGATACCGCCGGCCTCGGAGACGCTGCAGTCAAGCAATTCCGTGCCCGCCCGCAAGCGCTCGGGTGTTGCTGCCCAGTTCTGCTGCAGAGTGGCGTTGGCCGTGGTGATGACCTGCCCTGAGAGTTCGCCCGCTGCAAACTGATTGCGATCGAGCCTCAGCGCTGAAGACGCCGCCTGCTCGGCAACACTCTGCATCTGGTACTTGCCGAAGAACAGAACCCCATACGTGGTCGCCGCGTACAACATGGCCACCACGAGTGGAAACAGTAGAAGAAACTCCAGAGCGACCGCACCACGACTCTGCTTCATAATCTTCACCGTTGTCTGCTCAAACAATCCGGAGCTTAGGGGGTACCACCGCCACCAGAAGCAGCGTCAGTAAACAGATCCGAGAAGGCCTGCGTGACCTGATCGCCCAGCCCTGTACCCATCGCAACACCGATGATCAATACGATGGCAGCGGCCAGAACAAGATACTCAAGCGCAGAGGCGCCCTTCTGGTTCGACGTGGACGTCATCTTGCGATTGCGATGACGGTTGGAAAAACGGGTGAAAACTGAAGTTGTTGTTTGAATCTTCATGCCGAAATCCTTATTGAGCAATAGTGAACACCCCTACCGTAGCGGGGATGCTGTGCTTTTGACGACAGGTTTTGCTTAGCTTTTTGTAACCGATAGTCACGTTTCGTTGTAGCCGTCAAGGCCCGCAAGTCTCAAAAATAGCTTCCGATTAATTCCTGAGCACTGCGTCACATCACAATAACACCCAAAAACGCAATAGAATATTGCCAAATATGACGAGAGCGACAGTGCTAACGGCCAATCAACACGGGGACACAACCGAACGCGGGTAGCATTCGTATGGCTGAACAGATTACGAGACCGTTCCCAGCACGCCGACACGATAAGGATACGAATGGATGCACACAACGACAGGAACTGACACAAACAACGAATACAACAACACAAAGGGATTCACCGAATCGGACATCTCGCGCATTATCGAGATGGCCTGGGAAGATCGCACTCCCTTCGAGGCGATTGAAGACACGTTTGGACTGGATGAAAAAGCGGTGATCCGGCTGATGCGCAAACACCTGAAACCGGGCAGCTTTCGCCTGTGGCGCAAACGGGTCACCGGACGAAAAACCAAGCACAAGGCGCTCCGGTCCCCGGACGTGTCCCGGGGCTATTGCCCGACCCAGTACAAACGCTAGCGATCTCAGCGCACCGACTGTTGGTTTTGCTCAACAGTTGTCGGATGATGACCCTTCAAGGTATAGCGACGGCGAGGATTCCCAATGGCCATATTCAGTGACCGCAGTGCGCAGACACAGTTGAACCGGGAGGCCGCCAGTGTCAGCCAGGACAATCTGGACGACCTGCTCCGCCGCCAGCGGGCCATCGAGGCCAAGGTCAGGAGCAGCGGCAAGCTGCAACGCTTCAGCGGCGACATCAAGCTGATGTTCGCGATGATCAGTGACTACTGGAACGGTCGTTACCGCACCGTACCCTGGAAGAGTGTTGCGGCAATTGCCGGCGCCCTGCTGTACGTGCTGAACCCGCTGGATGTGATTCCGGATCTGATACTGGGCATCGGTTTTGTGGATGACGCCGGCGTGGTGGCTCTGTGCCTCAGGCTGGTGGAATCGGACCTGATCCGCTACGCCGCCTGGAAGGAGCAGACGGAACAGCAGACAGCCGCGACCACCCCGAGCACCGCGCCGTGATCCGGGCGCGGGCAGGGTTCAGGGCCGCAAACCAACCAAAACAGTGCGCCAAGGTATAAAACGCACTTTTATAGTGCATATTTTTCACCCGCATCCCCTGGATTTCAGTAAGTAACCGCTCCAACACCCCCTTCTCTCTCAATTTGCCTTGTTTTGGAACACCTCTTGCTATGTTTTGGCGCAGCTCTCGCCAAGAGTGCACTTCATCAATGCACACTGCCCGCCAAGAGGCAGCCACCTTATCCTTCAGGAGAGAAAACCCGTGGACATCACGAGTGCAGTACATACCCTGACCGAAAGCGCCAACACGCTGTTCATTCTGATTGGCGCCATTATGGTGCTGGCCATGCACGCCGGCTTTGCCTTCCTGGAAGTGGGCACCGTACGCCACAAGAACCAGGTTAACGCCCTGGTCAAGATCATGACCGACTTCGGCGTGTCCGCCGTGGCCTACTTCTTTGTCGGCTACTACATTGCCTACGGCAGCCATTTCATGGCCGGCGCCTCCGAACTGACCGCCGCCAACGGCTATGACCTGGTCAAGTTCTTCTTCCTGATGACTTTCGCCGCTGCCATCCCCGCGATTGTGTCCGGCGGTATTGCAGAGCGCGCGAAGTTCTACCCGATGCTGATCGCTTCGGCGTTGATCGTGGCGTTCGTGTACCCGTTCTTCGAGGGCATGATCTGGAATGGCAACTACGGCTTCCAGGCATGGCTGGAGAGCCAGTTTGGTGCAAGCTTCCACGACTTCGCCGGCTCTGTTGTGGTGCATGCCGTGGGTGGCTGGATCGCTCTGGCGGCGGTTTTGCTGCTCGGTGCCCGAAATGGGCGCTATCGCAATGGTCGGGTGGTGGCGTTTGCGCCTTCCAACATTCCGTTCCTCGCCCTGGGCGCCTGGATACTGACGGTGGGCTGGTTCGGCTTTAACGTGATGTCAGCGCAAACCCTCGACGGCATCAGTGGCCTGGTCGCGGTGAACAGCCTTATGGCCATGGTAGGTGGCGTGCTGGTGGCCATGCTGGTGGGCCGCAAGGATCCGGGCTTTATCCACAACGGCCCGTTGGCCGGCCTGGTGGCCGTGTGCGCCGGCTCCGACCTGATGCACCCGGTGGGCGCCCTGATCACCGGTGGTGTCGCCGGCGCGGTGTTTGTGTACCTGTTTGAGTGGGCGCAGGCGAAAATCGAGCGCCTCGACGACGTGCTGGGCGTGTGGCCGCTGCACGGTGTCTGTGGTGTGTGGGGCGCGATCGCGGCCGGCATCTTTGGCCAGGAAGCCCTCGGCGGCCTCGGCGGTGTCAGCCTGATGTCCCAGATTGTCGGTTCCGTCGCCGGTGTGGTGGTGGCCTTTGTTGGCGGCCTGATTGTGTACGGCATCGTGCGCGCCATCTCCGGACTGCGCCTGACCGAAGAAGAAGAGTTCAACGGTGCCGACGTCAGTATCCACAAGATCGGCGCCACCTCCCTCGACTGAGACCGGCCCTTGCTAGTACCCGGTCAGCTCCATGTAGCCCTCGCCCTGATGGCTACCGCTGACGCTGACCGGGGATTCCCAGTAGGGGAACAGGCCGTCATTCCAGTAACGCCCCGGCGGTGTGGCAACGGTAAGATCCGCATCCTGCCCCGGCACCCGGATTCGCCAGCGCACCGGCACCTCACCCTCAGCGGTATCGCGGTATTCATCCGCCGCCAGTATCAATGCCTCCGGCCCTAACGGGATCACCTCACGGTCCGACGTGATCCAGGTACCCGACAGATAATCGCCATCGTCCTCACGCAGGCGAAACGCCATCAGCTTGTCGCCCGACGCCAGGTGCAGTGCAAACCAGTCCCAGCCCTGCTGCCCGGCTTTCAGAAACTGGCTGCTCCACTCCCGATCAAACCAGCCCTGTCCGGACACCCGGTGAGCTTCACCGTTCAGTGTCACCTCACCAGCAATCGCCAGGTCCACCAGGCTGAAGTACATGGATCCCTCGCCACTGGCGGACTTGGCACTGAAGCCCTGATTGCCGTGGGCGACCGGCTCGCCATCCAGAGTCAGCCGCAGATCGTAGGACCAACCCTCGCCGCTGACCTGCAAACGCCACTGCCCCTCATCCAGGGCCTGCAACTGCCAGTCATCCAGCCACACGTTGAACGGCTCGGTGGTGGCCCCGGCCTGCCCGATATCGCCCCGCGCCAGCTTTTCAGCGAAGCCGTGCTGTTCCCGGAAAGACACAGCGGCGTGGGCCATCCAGCCTGCCTCCATGGGCCAGCGGTCGGCGGCCGGCGCCGGTGCATCGGCGTCACGGGGCACCAGTGCCTGGCGAAACTGGGTCCATTGCAGCCCCAGCGGCTCGCCCTGATCGGTGGTGAGGTTGGCGGTCAGATACCACCATTCAATGCGATGGCGCGGATGCGGGCCGAAGTCTTCCGGGAAGCGCAGCCGGTCCCCGGGCGCGGGTTGGGCAAACTCGCCCGCATCCGCCTGCTCACCCAGCCCGGCAAAACCGGAAGACGGCGGAGACTCCGAGCACGCTGACAACGCCAGACACAGCAGCAGTGCAGCCAGCCGCAACGGGCCCGAGAATGTCATCATCGTTCACCCCCACCTGCCACATTGGCCATGGCCGGCACCGCAGCTACAGCCCGCAGCTGCCGGCGCATCAGTGTGGCGATGGCCAGACCAATGGCCAGGCACAGCACCAGCATTTCCAGCCAGAATCCCGGATACACCGCCATGGGCAGGGACCAGCCAAACGCCAGGGGATTGATGCGGCTCACCAACACCCAGGTCAGCCACACACCCAGCGGCAACGCCACCAAAGCCACGGTGCCGGTGAGCACCAGTGCCAGCCACCGCAGCTGCGCTGCCACTTCCCGCCGCGACAGGCCCCAAACCGACAGCAGGCGGTAGTACCAGGCCCGCGAGGAAAAAAAGACCCAACCCATCATCAACAACGACATGCCCGCCAGCACCAGGGTCAGCACGGTAATAGCACGGTTCAGCAGGAAGGTCTGATCAAACACCCCGGACGCCAGGGTCTGGATGCTGCGATTGTCACGCACCGTGAGATTCCCGGCGTTCCAGACCTCCGCCAGGGCCTGCTCGATCTCCACCATGGCCACGTCGCCCGGGTTCACTGACAGGCTCTCGAATCGCGGCCGGAAAGTCGGCGGCAGACTCTGCCCGGCAGCCAGGATCTCGCCGGCAGGCCGGCCGTAATCGGCGTAAACACCCAGCACCGGGAATACTTGGGTATTATCCCCCACCGCAAGGGCAAGGGAGTCACCGGGGCTGACGCTCTCCCGCCGCGCCAGCTGCTCGTTCACCATCACCCCCTCACCGGCCGCCAGCTTGGGCCAGGCATCGGCTACCGATGCCTGCAAGGTCCAACCGGTGACCAGCGGCCCGATGGGGGCAATGGCAAACAGATCCACCTCCACCGGCGCGCCGGACTCGGCCCCCGGACGTAACCGTGCAGTGCCGCGCTGCACCAGATGCCAGTCGCCCAGCT
>JAEPMM010000202.1 GCA_017643965.1 Marinobacter sp. | reverse complement strand
CGTGGTGGCATGCAGACCAAGGTGCGCGCCGCACGGCTCGCGGCCCGTTCCGGGGCTTTCACGGTGATCGTGGGTGGCCGTATCGAGCACGCGATTACCCGCTTGCGCGCAGGTGATGTGATCGGCACCCTGCTGCTGCCGGAGCAGGGGCGGATCGCCGCCCGTAAGCAATGGTTGGCGAGCCATCTGCAGACCCGGGGCAAGCTGACGCTGGACGATGGTGCGGTTAGGGTGCTGTGCCTGGGTGGTCGCAGCCTGTTACCCGTCGGGGTCAAAAGTGTGGCCGGTCAGTTCCGCCGCGGCGAGATGGTGTCGTGCGTGGATGCCGCGGGCAAGGAGATAGCGCGGGGGCTGGTTAATTACGACGCCGATGAGGCCCGGGCGATTGCGGGTCGGTCAAGCGATCGTATTCTGGATGTGTTGGGGTACATCTCCGGCGAAGAGATGATTCACCGGGATAATATGGTGATCGTCTGACAGGCACAAAAAAAACCGGCTCGCAAGCCGGTTTTTTTAACGCTGAAGTAAATCCGCTTACGCGCTCTTCAGGGCCTTGATCTTGCTGCTCAGGCGGCTCTTATGGCGAGCAACCTTGTTCTTGGCAAAGATGCCCTTGTTGACCATGCCGTCCATGATCGGCTGGAACTTCTGGAAAGCCGCCTGGGCTTCTTCGTAGTTGCCGGCTTCGATCGTGGCCTGAACTTTTTTCATGTACGTACGCGCCATGGAACGCAGGCTGGCATTGTGCTTGCGGTTCTTCTCGTTCTGACGTGCGCGCTTCTTGGCTTGCGGGGAATTTGCCACCGTGTAACTCCTGAAAATCTGTAATTGATTCGAAAATTCGCGGGCGCGCCAAAACCAGCGCGTCGAAATAAATGACGCGGAACTATGCCGCCGATGGGTTTAAATGTCAAGGCTTAAACCCATTTCATCCCGTGGTACGCAAGGGCTGTGCTAAACTCGCTCCGCGGCGGACAGCAGTGTCCCGGAGTGCACAGGTATTTACCGAGATATCCGCGCGCTTCCCGGCAGCCGCGCCATCCGATTCAGCCATTTCCGATGTCAGGGCCCGAATGTCATCCCAAGCAGAAGATCCGTCACAACAGCCTCTGCCTCCCAAAGCGCCCGGGCTGCTTCGCTCGTCTGGCGTGGTAGGTATCATGACCATGCTATCCCGGGTATTGGGGCTGGTTCGCGATATGGTGATTGCCCGTTATTTTGGTGCCGGCGCCGGGGCGGACGCCTTTTTTGTCGCGTTCAAGATCCCCAATTTTCTTCGGCGCCTGTTTGCCGAAGGCGCTTTTTCCCAGGCCTTCGTGCCGGTGTTGTCCTCCTACCGGCAAAAAGAGGACATCGCGGAAGTGCGGCGTCTGGTGAACGCCGTGTCCGGTTCCCTCGGTCTGGTGCTGCTGGGGGTGACCATTGTGGCGATGCTGGGCGCGCCGCTGCTGACCGCGGTGTTCGCGCCGGGCTTCCTGGATGACGAGTACAAATTCGGGTTGGCCAGCGACATGCTGAGGATCACCTTTCCTTATCTGTTGCTGATCTCCCTGACCGCTTTCGCCGGCGGCATTCTCAACAGCTACGATCGGTTCGCCATTCCCGCTTTTACGCCGGTGCTGCTGAATCTGGCGATGATCGGCGCGGCCATCTTTCTTACTCCGCTAATGGAAACGCCGGTAATGGCGCTGGCCTGGGGGGTGTTCATCGCCGGCGCCCTGCAGCTGTTTTTCCAGTTGCCGTTCCTGATGCGGCTTGGTTTGTTACCGCGGCCGCGGGTGGATTATCGTCATGAAGGGGTCAGCCGTATCCTCAAGCTGATGGCGCCGGCGTTGTTCGGGGTGTCGGTGAGTCAGATCAACCTGTTGCTGGATACGGTGCTGGCCTCGTTTCTGCAAACCGGCAGTGTGTCCTGGCTGTATTACTCCGACCGCCTTTCCGAGCTGCCACTGGGGGTGTTCGGCATCGCCATTGCGACCGTAATTCTGCCGAGCCTGTCCCGCAAGCACGCGGCGGCGTCGGCGGACCAGTTTGCGGCCACGCTGGACTGGGCGGTGAGGGCGGTATTGCTGATCGGTCTGCCGGCGGTGGTGGCGCTGGCGCTGCTGGCCGAACCGCTGATTGCCACGCTGTTTCATTATGGCGAGGTGACGGATCGTGACGTGGCCATGTCTGCCCAGAGTTTGCGAGCCTACTCCGCCGGACTGTTGGCGTTCATGCTGATCAAGGTGCTGGCGCCGGGATTCTTTGCCCGCGAAGACACCAAAACCCCGGTCAAGATCGGCATCATTGCCATGGTCGCGAACATGGCGATGAACCTGGCGTTGATTGTGCCGCTCGCCCACG
Source organism: Marinobacter sp. (assembly GCA_017643965.1). Taxonomy (GTDB): domain Bacteria; phylum Pseudomonadota; class Gammaproteobacteria; order Pseudomonadales; family Oleiphilaceae; genus Marinobacter. The sequence continues at coordinate 3,991 of JAEPMM010000202.1, read as the reverse complement.
CAGGGCTGGCGCTGGCCACCTCGCTGTCAGCCTGGTTAAACGGGATGCTGCTCTGGTGGGGGCTTCGCAAAGAGGGCGCCTGGAAAAGCCAGCCCGGATGGCCCCGTTTCCTGCTGCAACTGGCATTTGCCAACCTCGCGCTGGCGGCGGTGGTGCTTTACCTTCGCGCCCCGGTCAGTGACTGGCTGGCGGCACCCGGGATGCAGCGGGCAGCCGATATGGGCATCCTGGTGGTCGCCGGTGTGGCGGTTTACTTCATTACGCTGGCCCTGGCCGGCGTGCGGGTAAGACATTTCCGCCACAGGTAGGTTATAATCGCGCGTTTTCTCACCAGCGATTCCCGGGCTTCCGGTGGTGACCGGGATCGGGAATCGGCTGACTGCAACGCTGGCAATTGAAGGTTCGCATTACATGCGTCTGATCCGGGGTCTGACCAACCTGAAAATTCTGTCCCTGCAAGAGGCGTCGCCGCTGGCCCGTGGCTGTGTTGCGACCATCGGCAATTTTGATGGCGTGCACCTCGGCCACAAAACCATCCTTGATCAGGTCAAGGAAAAGGCCCGGGCACTGAACGTGCCCTCGGTGGTGATGATTTTCGAACCCCAGCCCCGGGAGTTCTTCCAGGGCCGTGAGGCGCCGCCGCGATTGATGGCGTTCCGGCAGAAGTTTGAAACCCTGATGTCCGAGGGCATTGATATGGTGCTGTGCCTGCGCTTTAACGAGCGTTTTCGCAGCTATTCCGGCATGGGGTTCATTGAGGATGTTCTGATTGACGGGCTGGCCGTGCGCCACCTGGTGGTCGGCGATGATTTCCGTTTTGGCTGTGACCGGGCCGGCGACTTTACCCTGTTGCAAGATGTCGGGGCTGCCCGCGGATTCTCTGTCGAGAATACCCGCACAGTCTCGGTGGCCGGAGAGCGGGTGAGCAGCACCCGGATTCGGGAGTTGCTCAACGTCAATGGTCTGGAGGCGGCCGAGAAACTGCTGGGCCATCCGTACCGGATTCGCGGACGGGTGGTTTACGGCCGCCAGCTGGGCCGTGAGATCGGCGCCCCGACGGCGAACATCCTGCTGCGACAAATGCCGGCGTTGCAGGGGGTTTTCGTGGTCAGCGCGAGACTACAGGACGGCTCGATCCGGGACGGCGTCGCCAACATCGGCGTGCGACCCACGGTGGATGGCAAACAGCCTTCCCTTGAAGTGCACCTCTTCGACTTTGCTGGCACACTTTATGGCCAGACGCTGGAGGTGGTGTTCCGCCACGGCGTGCGGGAGGAGGTCCGTTTCGACTCCGTGGACGAACTCAAGGCGCAGATCGCCCGCGATTTTGACAGCGCCCGGGCGTGGATTGCCGAACATGGCTCCGCCGCCAGCGAATAACAGGCATAACCGGCGTAGTCCGGCCCTATTTTTCTGATGACAACCGACCGACAAGAGCACGCACACAGACCATGAGCGACTACAAGCACACTCTGAATCTGCCTGACACCGCGTTCCCCATGCGCGGTAACCTGGCCAAGCGCGAGCCGGACATGCTCAAGCGCTGGCAGGATCTGGATGTATACGGCAATCTGCGCAAGCAGCGTGAGGGTCGGGAAAAATTCATTCTGCATGACGGCCCTCCTTACGCCAACGGCAGCATTCACATCGGTCACGCGGTCAACAAGATTCTCAAGGATATGATCGTCAAGTCCCGCGGTTTCATGGGCTACGACGCGCCCTATGTGCCGGGCTGGGATTGTCATGGCCTGCCCATCGAGCACAAGGTGGAGCAGGAAATTGGTAAGGCCGGGGTCAAGGTGGACTACAAAACCTTCCGCCAGGCCTGTCGCGATTACGCCACCAGGCAGATTGCCGGGCAAAAAGCCGATTTTATCCGTCTCGGCGTCATGGGGCAGTGGGACAAACCCTACCTGACCATGGACCCGAAAGTGGAAGCCGGCATCGTTCGCGCGCTGGGCAAAATTGTCGCCAAGGGGCATCTGGTGCGCGGTTACAAGCCGGTGTACTGGAGTGTAGTCGGGCAGTCTGCCCTGGCCGAAGCGGAAGTGGAGTATCAGGACAAGACCTCGACCCAGATTGATGTGCGCTTCACTGCGGTGGACCAGGCGAGGGCCCTGTCGGCGTTTGGCACCGACAAGGGCGAGGGCGACGTGTCGGTGGTGATCTGGACCACCACGCCCTGGACCATCCCCGCCAACCAGGCGGTGTCATTGAATGCCGAGCTGGACTATGCACTGGTTCAGGTCAATGCCGGTCATGGACCCGAGCGCATGATCCTCGCCGCCGACATGGTGGAGGGCATCATGGCGCGCTGGTCCGTTGACACCTTTGAAGTACTGGCGTCCTGCTCCGGTTCTGCGCTCGAGAATCTGGTGCTCAAGCACCCGGTGTTCGACAAGCAGGTGCCTGTGATTCTGGGCGATCATGTGTCTACGGACGCCGGTACCGGTGCTGTCCATACCGCACCAGACCACGGTATGGAAGACTTTGAAGTGGGCAAGGCCTACGGCATCGGCACCATCAATCTGGTGCAGGCGGATGGCACCTACACCAGTGCTGCCGGCGAATTCGCCGGTGTGCATGTGTACAAGGCCGATGAGCCGGTGTGCGGAGCGCTGGAACGGGAGGGCAAACTGGTGTTCTCCGAGAAATTCCGCCACAGCTATCCTCACTGCTGGCGTACCAAGACCCCGCTCATATACCGAGCGACCCCGCAGTGGTTCATCAGCATGGAAAAAGAGCATCTGCGAGCCAACGCGCTGGAAGCCATCAAGGGTGTGCGCTGGGTTCCTGCCTGGGGCCAGAATCGCATTGAAGCCATGTTTCAGCAGTCCCCGGACTGGTGTATCTCCCGCCAGCGCACCTGGGGGGTGCCAATCACCCTGTTTATCCATAAAGAAACCCAGGAACTGCACCCGGACACCCAGAACCTGATCGAGGCTGTGGCCAAAGAGATCGAGACCGGTGGCATTGATGCCTGGTACGATCTGGACGCCAGCGCCCTGCTTGGGGACGATGCCGAGGACTACGAAAAAGTGACGGACACACTCGATGTATGGTTCGACTCCGGCGTCACCCACGATTCGGTGCTGCGCCCGCGCTCCGAGCTGGGCCAGTTCCCGGCGGACATGTACCTGGAAGGCTCCGATCAGCACCGTGGCTGGTTTCAGTCCTCCCTGAAAACCTCCATCGCCATGAACGGCGTGGCACCCTACAAGCAGGTGCTGACCCATGGTTTCACGGTGGATGGCAAGGGCCACAAGATGTCCAAGTCCATGGGCAACGTGATCGCGCCTCAGGAAGTGATGAACGAGCTGGGTGCCGACATTCTGCGGTTGTGGGTATCGGCGACGGACTACAGCGGCGAGATGACTGTGTCCAAGGACATCCTGCGCCAGACCGCGGACGGCTACCGCCGCATTCGTAACACTGCCCGCTTCCTGCTCAGCAACCTGACCGGGTTCGAGCCGGATCAGCACATGGTGGCGCCGGACGACATGATCGCCCTCGACCGCTGGATGGTGGACCGCGCCCTGCAGTTACAGAACGAGCTCAACGAGGACTACCAGAACTACGCCTTCCTGCGGATTTACCAGAAGGTGTACAACTTCTGTGAGGCCACATTAGGCGGCTTCTACCTGGACATCATCAAGGATCGCCAGTACACCACCCAGGCCGACAGTCTGGCGCGGCGCTCCTGCCAGACCGCGTTGTACCATGTGGCCGAGGCGCTGGTGCGCTGGATTGCGCCGATCCTCAGCTTTACCGCCGACGAGATCTGGCAGGCGCTGCCGGGCAAGCGCAGTGACACCGTGTTCTACGAAACCTGGTACGACGGCCTGACCGCGCTGCCGGACAACGCCGAGCTGGGTCGGGACTACTGGCGCGAGATCTACAGCGTCAAGGAAGCCGTCAACAAACGCCTGGAAGAGGCGCGGGCGCGCGGTGAGATCAAGGGCTCCCTGAGTGCCGAGGTCACCCTGTATTG
>JAEPMM010000420.1 GCA_017643965.1 Marinobacter sp. | reverse complement strand
GTTTCGGTCATGCCGTAGGCAATCTGAACCTCTTTCATGTTCATCTTGCCGTTGACCTTTTTCATCACTTCCGCCGGGCAGATGGAGCCGGCCATGATGCCGGTGCGCAGGCTGGAGAGGTCGTAGCTTTCAAATTCCGGTTCGGCCAGTTCGGCGATGAACATGGTGGGCACACCGTACAGGGCGGTGGCTCTTTCCTGATGCACGGCCTGCAGCACGGTTTTGGGCTCGAAGCCTTCGCCCGGGTAGATCATGGTGGCGCCGTGGGTGATGCAGCCGAGGTTGCCCATCACCATGCCGAAGCAGTGGTAAAGGGGCACCGGGATCACCAGCCGGTCTTTCTCGGTGAAGCGCTGGCTGTGGGCCACGAAGTAGCCATTGTTGAGGATGTTGTGGTGGGTGAGGGTGGCGCCCTTGGGATTGCCGGTGGTGCCGGAGGTGAACTGGATGTTGATGGGGTCATCAAACTGCAGCTGGCTCTGTGCCTTGTCCAGTTCCTGCTGGCTGACCTTACCGGCAAAGCCAGTGAACTCGGCCCAGGTCCACATGCCGTCGTGCTGGTCTTTATCCAGGTTGATCACGGCGCGCAGTTCCGGCACTTTCTGTGCCTGGAGCTTGCCCGGCGTGGCCGTTTTCAGCTCGGGCGCCAGGTCGTAGACCATCTTGCGGTAGTCGGAGGCCTTGAAGCTGTCGGCGGTGACCAGCACGGAGATGCCGGCCAGGTTCATGGCGTAGTCCAGCTCGTGCACGCCGTAGGCCGGGTTGATGTTCACCAGAATCGCGCCCACTTTGGCGGTGGCGAACTGGGTGACGGTCCACTCGTAGCGGTTCGGGGACCAGATGCCGACGCGGTCGCCACGTTCCACACCGATGGCGAGGAAGGCGCGGGCAGCTTCGTTGACCTTGTCCACGAACTCTTTGTAGGTCCAGCGGATGTCCTGGTGCAGGGCGACCAGGGCTTCGGTGTTCGGGTATTTTTCGGCGGTGCGGTCGAGCATTTCGCCGATGGTCATGCCCAGTAATGGCGTCTCTGAGGTGCCACTGGTGTAGCTCGGGAGCGTGTTGTTCATGGTCTCTGCCTCCGTTGTTTTTGTAATAGGAAACGTTGTCGTCGAGGGCGAGCAGTGCGGAACCTGCTAGCGGCTCTGGCTGTGATACTCCGGGTTCGGTTGCATATCGCTGGCGATGGCCACGCGGTTGGACATGTTGTAGAAGCCGATCAGATTGCTCAGGTCCCAGATGGCGCTGTCGCTGAGTCCGGCGTCCCGCAGGGCCTGGATGTGTTCCTCGGTGACGGTGGCCGGTGAGAGGGTGAGATGGGACGCGAAATCCAGCATCGCCCGCTGGCGCTTGTCGAGCCTGGCGCTGCGGTAGTTCATCACCAGGTGTTCACCCAGCTGGGGATCGCCGCTCAGCACCCGCACGGCGGCACCGTGGGCCACCAGGCAGTAGAAGCATTTGTTCTCGGAGGAGACCACCACGGCCACCATTTCCCGCTCCAGTTTGCTGAGCTCGCCTTCGCCCAGCATCAGTTCGTTGTAGAGTCGGGTGAAGCCTTCCAGCTGTTTCAGGTTCTGGCTGTAGGCGGTCAGCACATTGGGGATCATGCCGAGTTTTTCCTGGCAGATCTGGAAGTACTTCTGGGTGTCCTGCGGCATGTCCTTGATCTCGGGGATCGGCAGGTCCAGGGCCACGACGTTTTTGTTCTGATTCATGCGCAGTTTCCTCCGAGCGCTTGCCCGACTTTGGAACCGTTGCGGCGTTTCAGTTGGCTACAGATCCAGTCACCGGTGGCAACCAGTTTGTTGAGATCGACGCCGGTGCTGATGCCCAGTCCGTTCAGAAGGTATAGCACGTCTTCGGTGGCGACGTTGCCGGAGGCACCCTTGGCGTAGGGGCAGCCGCCGAGACCGGCGACGGAGGCATCAATCACCGAAACACCCTCTTCCAGCACCGCATAAAGGTTGGCCAGGGCCTGGCCGTAGGTGTCGTGGAAGTGGGCGGCCAGTTTGTCGATGGGTACTTCGGCGGCGACGGCTGCCAGCATGCGTTTGGCTTTCAGTGGGGTGCCCACGCCGATGGTGTCGCCCAGGGAGATTTCATAGCAGCCCATGTCCGCCAGGGCTTTGGCCACTTTGGCCACCTGTGCCGGGGCGATGTCACCCTCGTAGGGGCAACCGAGCACGGTGGACACATAGCCTCGCACCGGAATACCCGCCTTGCCCGCGGCTTCCATCACAGGCAGGAAGCGGTCGAGGCTTTCGGCGATGGAGCAGTTGATGTTTTTCTGGCTGAAGGATTCGGACGCAGCACCGAATACCGCCACTTCGTCTGCCCCGGCCGCCAGAGCGTTTTCAAAGCCCTTGAGGTTGGGGGTGAGCACGGAGTAGCGCACGCCGGGTCTGCGGTTGATGCCGGCCATCACGTCTGCCGCATCGCCCATCTGTGGCACCCATTTCGGCGACACAAAGCTGGCGGATTCGATGTGGCTGAGGCCGCAGTCGGCCAGCCGGTCGATCAGTCCGGTTTTGATGGCGGTGGCGATAACGTCACCGGGCTCGTTCTGCAGGCCGTCCCGGGGGCTCATTTCCACCAGTCGCACCTGTTTCGGGAAGGCCATGTTACGCCGCCTCCTCATCGCTGGTTTCGATGGCGATCAGCTCCGCGCCTTCGGACACCTGGTCGCCCTCAGCGTAGAAGATGTCTGTCACCACGCCGTCTGCCGGGGCCTTGATGGCGTGTTCCATTTTCATGGCTTCCATGATTACCAGGGTCTGGCCGGCGGTGACCTTGTCGCCCACCTTGGCCTGCACCGCGACAATGGCGCCGTTCATCGGGGCCGCCAGGCTGCCTTCGCCGGCCAGTTCCTCGGCGCCGAAGGTTTCACGGAATACGTTGCACTGGAAGGTGTCGCCC
>JAEPMM010000399.1 GCA_017643965.1 Marinobacter sp. | reverse complement strand
GTCGCGGTTTGGTGGGTCGCTGCGTGAGCGGTGGCCAAGCTCAAGGCATAAATTTCATCCCGGCAGGGAACCCTTTTCATCCGCTGGCCGTTTGTAAGTGACAGGGCGTCAGCTTTGTAACCAACAATAACAACGACGGATGAAGCCATGAACAATAAACTGAAACTGGGCGGGATTGCCGTGTCTGCAGTCCTGCTTGCCGGCTGTCTGAGCAGCGGTGGCAGCGACGGCTCCGATGCCCCGGGGCCGGTGGTTGGCGGCAATGAGCAAGTCTTCAAGGCAACCCTCAAGCGTACCGCCTTCGGCATTCCCCACATTGAAGCCGATGATTTCGGCAGTATGGGGTACGCCTACGGCTATGCCCAGGCCGAAGACAATCTGTGCCTGCTGGCGGAAGATACCCTGACCGTCCGCGGATTGCGGGCCCGCTTTCTCGGGGCCGGGGGCAACTACCAGATACCCTCCAATGGCGCCACCACCACTAACCTGAATGCTGACTTCTTCTGGCGGGCAACGGCGACGGACGACGCCATCCAGCCCCTGAAATCCGGCAGCGACCCCGAGGTGGGCGAGGCCTCCCGGGGCTATGTGGCCGGCTTCAATCGTTACCTGGAGGAGCTTCGTAATGGCGAACATCCCGGTCGCCATGAGGCCTGTCGGGATGAGCCCTGGCTGATGCCCATCGAGGAAGATGACATGTACCGGCGCTATCTGCGCCTCGCGGTGCTGGCGTCGTCATCGGTATTTGTGGAGGGCATTGCCACGGCGCAGCCGCCCGCCGCCGATGTACCGGAGTTGTCTGCGGACGCCATTCTGGATGCACTGGCTGACATTGGAATTGAGGACGGCGGTGCCTTGCCGTTCCCCTTTGACACCGAGCTGCCCATCGGCAGCAACATGTACGGGTTGTCGGCCGGTGCCAGCCGCAGTGGTGAATCCCTGTTGTTTGGCAACCCTCACTTCCCGTGGGAGAAAACCGAGCGTCTGTATCTGGCCCACCTCAAAGTCGGCGACGATACCGAGATCATGGGGGCGGCGCTCTATGGCCTGCCGGCGGTGCTGATTGGTTTCAACGAGCATTTTGCCTGGAGCCACACGGTGTCCACGGCCTACCGTTTCAGTTTCTACGAGTTGACCCTGAATCCCGCCGATCCGACCCAATACCTGTATGACGGCGAGTTCGTGGATATGGAAGCCACCGACATCACCGTGCAGGCGATGGACGACAGCGGAGAAGTGAGTGAGGTTACCCGTACCCTCTATAATTCCCGCTATGGCCCCCTGCTGACCTTCGAGGCCGCCGGTGTGCCGATACTGAACTGGTCCAATATCAAGGCCTACACCCTGCGGGATGCCAACGCCGAGAATGACCGTCTGCTGAACCAGTTTTTCCGCTGGAACCAGGCCGACAGTTTCGAGGAGTTTGTGGAACTCCACGGCAGCGTGCTCGGGGTGCCGTGGGTGAATACCGTCGCCACCGGGCCCGGCAAGCCGGCGTATTACGGTGACCTGACGGTGGTGCCCAATGTGCCGGACAGCAAAGTGCAGGCCTGCACCACGGCGTTGTCGCCGGTGTTCGACCTGCTGGCCCCGGGCCTGCCGCTGCTGGATGGTGCTCGTGCCGATTGCCAGTGGGACAACGACCCTGACGTCCCGGCAGAGGGGGTGTTCGGCCCCGCGAACCTGCCGTCGCTGCAGCGGGATGACTGGGTACACAACTGCAATGACAGCTACTGGGTCACCAACCCGGCAGAACCACTGACCGGCTTTGCGGCCATCATCGGTGACGAGGAAACCCCCCGGTCCCTGCGTACCCGCAAGTGCATGGAGCAGGTGATCCAGCGCCTCGATGGCTCCGATGGTCGCCCGGGCAGCACCGGTTTTGATATGGCCAACCTGCAGGACATCGTGCTCGACAGTTCGCTGATGTCTGAACAGCTGGCCCGCGAGGACGTTCTGAGTGCCTATTGCCCCCTCGGCACACTGCTGGGCAGCGATGGCCAGCCGGTGGATATTTCCGGAGCCTGCTCGGTACTGCAGCGCTGGGACGGTACCCATAACCTGGGCTCCGTGGGCGGGCATATCTGGCGCGAGTTCTGGCGCAATGTGGATCCGTTACCGGTGGAATCCCCGATCAAGTGGCTGACGCCGTTCGATCCTGCCGATCCGGTGAACACGCCGGCAATGTTGAACGTCGCCAGCCCGTTGATCCAGACCGCCTTTGCGGACGGCGTTAAAGCCATTCAGGATTCACCCATGGCAATGACCGCCGCCATGGGCACGCTGCAGGTGTCTGGCCTGCACGACACCGCCATTCCGATCTTCGGCGGCGAAGGCTTTGAGGGCGCCTTTACCATTGCCAGCTCGCGGCCGAACGACCTCAGCGATGGCCAGTACAACGTGAACTACGGCAACAGCTACATCCAGACGGTCACCTGGGATGAAGACGGTAAGCCGCGGGCCGAAGGGTTTGTGACCTATTCACAGTCCACCGATCCGGCCTCACCTTATTTCAGCGACATGACCGAGGCCTATTCCGCCAAGCAATGGATTCGCTTTCCCTACCGCCAGGCCGAGATTGATGCGGACCCGCAACTGGTGCGTTACAGGTTGGTGGAACTGGAAGGTAACTAGTTGAAATCGCCAATGGGGCGGGCGCCGGTGCCGGTGTCTGCCCCCATTGGCTAAGCGGTATTTGGCGGGCTACTATTGTCGGAATTCCAGGAACCCAACCGATAACAGGTAACACCATGCCAACCATTACTCACCGCAAACCCTTCTTTGCGGCCGTCGCACTGTTGCTGTCGATGGTCAGTACCTCGCTGATGGCAGACAAGACCTACACCATCCGGCTGGCCGAGACCTGGGGGCCCAATTCACCGATTCTGGGAGACACACCCCGCAGCATGGCCGCCATGGCCGAGAAGATGTCCGCAGGGCGCCTAAAGTTCCGTATTGATTCCTCCAACAAACACAAGGCACCCTTCGGGATTTTCGACATGGTGCGCCAGGGCCAGTACGACATGGGGCACACCGCCTCCTACTACTACAAGGGCACGATCCCCAACGCCATGTACTTCACCACCGTGCCGTTCGGGATGCTGGCGAACGAGCAGTACGCCTGGTTCTACTACGGCGGTGGCATGGAGCTGATGGAAAAGGTCTACCAGCCCCACGGCCTGCTGTCCTTTCCCGGCGGCAACACCGGCAATCAGATGGGCGGTTGGTTCCGTAAGGAAATCAACTCATTGGATGATCTGAAG
>JAEPMM010000463.1 GCA_017643965.1 Marinobacter sp. | reverse complement strand
TTCGAACAGCTGCTGGACGCGTTGAACGACGATCCTGCCCCGGCCTCCTCAGAACAGGCGGCAGCGGCCAACAGCGGAGCGGCCTCCGATGCCGGTGAAAACGGTAGCAACGGTGGCGACGACATCACCGACGACGAATTCGAGGCGTTGCTGGACCAGCTCCACGGCAAGGGGCAGTTTGCCGGTGCGCCGGCGGATGAAGAGGTACCTGGCCCGGAGGTGGCGGCCAGTGGCGAAGATCTGATTACCGACGACGAATTCGAGAACCTGCTGGATCAGCTTCACGGCAAGGGCGGAAGTCCGACCGCGGATGCAGCGAACAAGTCTGCCAGCGCTGCTGCCGCGGCGCCCGCCGAGGCCAGCAAACCCGCGCCCGCGCCGCCCGCCCGGGCCGAGGTCAAGGCTCCAGCTGCGACGCCCGCCAAGGATAACGCACCGGTGGCCGAAACCACAGTGCGAGTTGACACCAAGCGTCTCGACGACATTATGAACATGGTGGGCGAACTGGTGCTGGTGCGTAACCGTCTGCAGCGCCTGGGTGCCGAGAGCGAAGACGAGCACATGCACAAGGCGGTTTCCAATCTCGACGTGGTCACCACCGATCTGCAAGCGGCCGTGATGCAGACCCGCATGCAGCCAATCAAGAAAGTGTTCGGCCGTTTCCCGCGGGTGGTGCGGGACCTCGCCCGCAGTCTCAAGAAAGAAGTGAACCTGGTGATGCACGGCGAGGAGACCGACCTCGACAAGAACCTGGTCGAAGCCCTGTCGGACCCGCTGGTTCACCTGGTCCGCAACTCCGTCGACCACGGTATTGAAGCGCCCGACGTCCGCGAGAAAGCCGGCAAGCCTCGTGTTGGCACCGTCACGCTGAACGCGGAGCAGGAAGGCGACCACATTCTGTTGTCCATCGAGGACGACGGTGCTGGCATGAACCCGGATGTACTGCGTCGCAAGGCCGTGGAAAAGGGGCTGTACGATCAGGATGCCGCAGACCGGCTGACCAACACCGAATGCTATAACCTGATTTTTGCCGCCGGTTTTTCCACTAAGGATCAGATCTCGGATGTGTCTGGCCGTGGTGTCGGCATGGACGTGGTCAAGACCAAGATCAGCCAGCTTAACGGCCAGCTCAGCGTGGAGTCGGAACTTGGCAAAGGTTCACGGATTGTGATCAAGGTACCCCTGACGCTCGCGATCATGCCCACGCTGATGATCAACCTGGGGGATCAGTCTTTTGCCCTGCCGCTGGTGAATGTGGTGGAAATTTTCCACCTGAATCTGAGCAAGACCAACGTGGTGGACGGCCGTGAGTGTATTGTGGTCCGGGACAAGGTGTTCCCGCTGTTCCATATCAAGCGCTGGCTGGTGAAAGGCGCGCAGGCACAACAGGAGCCGGAAAACGCCCATGTGGTGATTGTTGCCATGGGAACACGGCAGGTCGGGTTCGTAGTGGATCAGCTGGTGGGCCAGGAAGAGGTGGTGATCAAACCTCTGGGCCGTGCCCTGCAGGGCACGCCGGGTATGGCCGGTGCCACCATTACCGGCGATGGTCGCATTGCCCTGATTATTGACGTTCCCAGCCTGCTCCAGCACTACGGTTGAGGCGCACGGAATGGACAAGGTTTAGGAGAAATGGATGACAGTTTCGGTCCTGGTTGTTGATGACTCAGGATTCTTTCGCAAGCGCCTGACGGAAATCCTGACCGCATCCGGTCAGATCAAGGTGGTGGGCGTGGCAACCAACGGCCGCGAGGGTGTGGAGCTGGCGGAAAAGCTACGCCCTGATGTCATCACCATGGACTATGAAATGCCGATTCTGGACGGCATTTCGGCGGTGCGGGAAATCATGAAGAAGCACCCGACACCGGTGCTGATGTTCTCCTCCCTGACGTACGAGGGTGCCCGGGTCACGCTGGACGCCCTGGAGGCCGGCGCGGTTGATTTTCTGCCCAAGAATTTCGAGGACATCGCTCGGGATTCCAGCCAGTTGCAGAGAATCCTTATTGACCGGGTACTGGATGTGGCCGGCAGTCGCCCCGGTGACAGAGCCTCGCCCCCGCCCAGACCGGCTCCCGCGCCCGCCATGCCCGAAACCCCGGTTACCCGTGCCCGCATTGAGCGCTCTGCGCCGCCAAC
>JAEPMM010000424.1 GCA_017643965.1 Marinobacter sp. | reverse complement strand
CTGACCGGTTATGATGGCCGGTTCCGGTCGTCGCGCCAGTTCCAGTTGGTGCGTCCGGCAGACGGCAAGACCCTGGTCCGGGCCACCTCCACCCACGCCTGTGTCGATCTCAAATCGCAGCGGCCATCGCGGGCGCCGAAAGCGTTCGCCGACATTCTTGGTGCCGCCGTTGTGGCCGGTGCGCCGGGGCTCACATCCGGTTGAGCATGCGATTGATGCGCGCCATCCCCTGAACTTCTGCTAGTCTGAAAAAAACACAGGCCTGTTGCCTGTTACCAGCCCGCTGTCCGGAGAGTGTCATGGAAACTACCGTTGATCAGAACGCCGAAATTGCCATGTCCTGTGTTGTCTATGATCGCTTCGGGGAACGGGACGTGCTGCAGCTGGTGCGCTCAGAGGTTCCCACGCCGGCAGCCGGGCAGGTACTGATCCGGGTGCACGGCGCCGGGTTGAACCCCATCGACTGGAAAACCCGCAAGGGGCTGGGTTTTGCCGCGCGGCAGATTGAGGACCGCTTGCCCTGGACGCCCGGGTACGACGTGGCCGGTGAAGTAGTGGCGGTGGCTGAGGACGTGACCACCTTGGCGGCCGGAGACCGGGTCATGGGCATGATCGGTTTTCCCGCCGCCGGTGGAGCCTATGCGCAGTATGCCGTTGCCGCGGCGGATGAGGTGGCGATTGTGCCGGAGGAGCTGGACCTGGTCACCGCCGGTGCGCTGCCGCTGGCGGCCCTGACGGCCTGGCAGGCATTGTTTGAAGTGGCGAAGCTGGAATCCGGGCAGAAAATACTGATTCACGCCGGCGCCGGCGGCGTCGGCCACTTTGCCGTGCAGTTCGCCCTCGAGCGGGGCGCCCACGTGGTGGCAACCGCCTCCGCTGACAACCGGGATTTTCTCGCGGAGCTGGGTGTTCATGAAGTGATCGACTACCGCACCACCGACGTCACTGAAGAGTGTTATGGTCTCGATGTGGTGCTGGATCTGATTGGCGGCGAGACCGGTAAGCGCTCCCTCCACACGCTTGGTGAGCATGGCGTCCTGGTGACCATTCCCACGGTAACAGCGGATGAAATCATCAGTGCGGCTGAGGAACTGGGCCTGCGGGCCCACGGCATGACCGTTCGCCCGGACGTGTTCCACCTCGACGAGATTGCCGAGCTGATCGAGGACGGTGACGTCAAGGTGCACATCGAGCGCGCCTTCCCGCTGCACACGGTGGCCGAGGCCCACGAGCTACTGGAAGGCGGTCATGTGCGCGGCAAGCTGGTGTTGGACTGCCGCTAGGACCGAGGGGTGCCCTCGCCGTCCGCTTCCCGCTCGTCTTTTTCACGACGTTCTTTCGGCGGCTGGGGTGGCACCAGGCTGATCAGTGCCCAGTTGGTTTCCGGCTCGATATCGTCTTTATCCAGTACCGGTGCAACCCGCCCCTTGCCGTCGAACACGAACAGCACCAGTGCCTGGTGCTGGTACTTCTCCAGAAAATCGTCGTAGGTGAACTCGTCACTGAGCTGGGTGGTTTTCACGGTGTAACCCTGGCTGGCCAGGCTCGCCAGCTTGGCGTAGCTGACGCCATCGAACAGGCCGCGGGTCATCTGGATCTTTTCGGCGGTCTGATGCCGTGCCTTCTGGTCGGGGTCGCCCTCGGCCAGGGTAAACACCGAGTCTTTACCGAACCAGTCCAGAAAGTGGTAAGTGGCCAGGGAATTCATGTGCTTGTAGGGCGAAATCACCAGCAGGTTGCCGATGCCGGTCAGATCCAGATGGGTGGAGGCGTGCTCGGACACCGGGTTGCCGAAATAGACATTCAGGTTTTCCATACGCGCTTGCCGGATGTTCTCCCAGTTGGTATCGGCCACGGTCACCGGCACCTCGTATTTTTTCAGGGCCACGGCAATTTTTCGTGCCACCGGGTTGGCGCCGAGAATGAGGAAGCCGAATTCCGCCGGCTCGGCCACCTTGAGCAGCCGTGCCAGCGGCCTGGCGGTGAGGCTCTGGAGAGTGACCGTGGCAATGATCAGCATGAAGATCAGGGGAACCAGGGCGCCAGCGCTCTCGTAACCGAGTTTCTGCAACTGGAAGGCAAACAACGCGGAAACCGCCGCCGCCACGATGCCCCTTGGAGCGATCCAGCTCAGAAACAGCTTGTCGCGCCAATGCAGGCTGGTACCGATGGATGACAGAAAAATACTGGCGGGCCGGGCGACCAGCATCAGCACCGCCAGTACGCCGACCAGGCCCCAGCCCAGTTCGGCGATGGCGGCAAACTCGACCCGTGCCGCCAGAATAATGAACAGTGCCGAAATCAGCAGTACGCTGAGGGATTCCTTGAACTCGAGAATGTCGTCAATGGGCACCTGCTTCATGTTGGCCATCCATATCCCCATCACCGTCACCGTCAGCAGCCCCGACTCGTGCGCAAGCTCGTTGGAGATGGCGTAGACGCCCAGCATGAACGTGAGCGTGCCGGCGTTGTGCAGATACTGGGGCACCAGGTGTTTTCGCAGCACCAGGCCGTTCAGGTAGCCGGCCACGGCGCCGATGAGAAAGCCTACTGCCAGGGTCTTGCCGAAGATGTAGAGGGAATGCCCGAACACATTGCCCTGTCCCCAGGACACGATGCCTTCGAACACCAGTACCGCCAGCAGGGCCCCGACCGGATCAATGATGATGCCCTCCCAGCGCAGGATGTTGGCAAGCTTGGCGTCGGGACGCACCGATCGGAGCAGGGGCGCGATGACCGTGGGGCCGGTCACAATGGAAATGGCACCGAACAGCAGGGCTACCTCCCAGGATACGCCCAGCATCCAGCGGGCCGCCAGTGTGCCGATCAGGCAGGTGACCACCGATCCCACCGGAATCAGGTTGCGGACCATCTTGCCGTGGCCG
>JAEPMM010000448.1 GCA_017643965.1 Marinobacter sp. | reverse complement strand
GGAATATCGCCATCACCTGAATGAACGCCAGGACTGTCGCGGTCAGGCGTACCGGCAGGCTTTTGGTCTGCTTCAGTGCAAACACGCCCGCCACAATGTAACCCACCAGCAGAAAGATTTTGACCGTCACCCAGCCGTGAACAAACGGCATCCAGGGTGTGACAAAGATCAGGCTGATGGCTGCCACCAGTAGCACGGTGTCGTTGGCATGGGGAATCCAGCGCAACGGGGTCTGCCGCCAGTTGGGCTTGCCAACGGCGTCCAGCAGCAGCCGCAAGGCAAGCAGCACCACGGTGAGGTAGGCCGTGGTCATGTGCAGGCTTTTGAGTATCATGTAGGTGCTCATAGGTCATTCCATTCTGAATCAAAACGATAGCCGCATTGTACGCAAAGATCGTGCTGGTGGGGTATGTTATTCCTTTAAACACATATATATTATAAATGTTTAAAGCCGACCACTCCGGATACGACCCCATGCCTGCGAATCAGACTACCCGGCCAGCCCCTGCCATCACCGCCCTGCAACTGTTCAGCTACCCGTTCCGCATCTTTTTTCTGTCAGTGACGGTTCTGGCTCTGCTGGCCATCCCCCTGTGGGTTCTCCAGGTCACCGGCACCGTGGCGCTGCCCCTGGCCATGCCGGGGCTGTTCTGGCACCAGCACGAAATGCTGTTCGGCTTTCTCTCGGCGGCCATTGCCGGCTTCTTGCTGACGGCGGTGTGCGTATGGACACAGACCGAGCGCACTCACGGTGCACGCCTGATGCTGCTGTGGGCCGTCTGGCTTGCGGGCCGGCTGCTACTGGCGCTGGGCGCAGACCTACCGGGCTGGCTGGTGCAGGGGGTAAATCTGGCCTTCCTGCCCCTGGTAATGCTAGATGCGAGCTGGCGTATCTGGCGGGCGAAACAGATCCGCCAGCTGATGATCCTGGTCATTCTCGGGCTGCTGTGGCTCATGCAGATCGGATTCGTGACGACCTATGCACCTACCTTCAGCTCCGGCGCCCTGATCATGGCCATGGCATTGATCGGCGTTATTGGCGGCCGCATTACTCCCGCTTTCACCACTGCATGGTTGCGCCAACAGGGTCGGAACGGCGATGCCGTGTCCACCAGCCCCGCACTCGACCGGGCGCTGGTGTTCAACATGCTGATGTTGCTGGCGTCACTGATCATCGGGTGGCACAACGTCACAGCCATACTGGCACTGACTGCCGCCGCGCTGATGCTGGTGCGCCTGGTGGGCTGGAAAGGCTGGCTGGCGCGAGCGGAACCCCTGTTGTGGATTCTCCACCTGTCCATTCTCTGGGTGCCGGTGGCGCTGATGTTACTGGCGGGCTCCCTGCTCTTCGGTTGGCCGACTTCCGCCTGGACCCACGCCGCCGGAACCGGTGCCATTGGCGGTCTGATCCTCGGGGTGATGGCACGGGTGTCTCTGGGCCACGCCGGTCGCCCGCTGATTCTGCCCAGCGGTATGGTGGCGGCGTTTGTGGTCATCCATCTGGCAGCCCTCGTGCGGGTTCTGACCGCATTCACCGCCCTGCCCTGGCACGCCGGCATTGGCATCAGCACCCTGCTTTGGCTGTTTGCCTATGGCGCCTTCCTGTACCGTTATACCGGCATCCTCGCCAGCCCGAGGGCAGACGGCCGCCCGGGCTGATGACCACCCGGGCGGCAATCATCAACTAATGGTCAATACCCATCCGCAAATTTCCCGCTACAGTATAAGAAACCATTTTGTAACAGGGATAACCGCACAATGCCCCCAGAACAGTACCCCGACCACTTCGATAAAGAAGACCTCATCAAGTGTGGTCATGGCCAGTTGTTTCCCGGCGCGATGCGACTGCCTATTGACGAAATGCTGATGGTGGACCGCATCACCCATGTGGGCGCAGACGATGGCCTCTATGGCAAAGGCAGCCTGGTGGCGGAACTGGATATCGATCCGGATCTGTGGTTTTTCCGGGTCCATTTCCAGAGTGATCCGGTCATGCCGGGGTGCCTCGGGCTCGACGCCATGTGGCAGCTGGTGGGCTTCTATCTGGCCTGGTCCGGCGGCGAGGGCAAGGGTCGGGCACTGGGCGCCGGAGAAGTGAAATTCTTCGGCCAGGTACTGCCCACCAACAAGAAGGTGCGCTACTACCTGGACATCAAACGCCTGATCAAGCGTAAACTGACCATGGCCATCGCCGATGGCCGCATGGAAGTGGATGGCAAGGAAATCTACACCGCCAAAGACCTGCGGGTAGGCCTGTTCACATCCACCGATGATTTTTAGGAGCTAACAAGATGCGTCGTGTTGTCGTTACCGGCATGGGGATTGTCTCCAGCCTTGTCACCAACCAGAAAGAAGTTTCCCGGTCCCTGAAAGAGTCGCGCTCCGGCATTGGCTTCAGTGAGGAGGCCCGCGATAACGGCCTTCGCAGTCACGTGTGCGGCCAGATCAACCTGGACCTCAAGGAACTGATTGACCGCAAACT
>JAEPMM010000339.1 GCA_017643965.1 Marinobacter sp. | reverse complement strand
GAATCAGGGAATCATCGCTTTCGGAACTGATCTGGAAGCGGATGGTGTTGTTGCTCTGGGTGATGATCTCCGGATCCACGTCCACCACCGTTGGCAAGGAACGATTCTCACCACTGGCCACCGTCACGGTGGTGTCGGTCAGTACTCTCATGCCTTCCATGCCTGAAACGGCAATGCTGAAGGTGTGCGGCACCTCCGTCATGTTGGCGATTTTCAGGGTGTAGGTATTTTCTACGCGACCATCGCCGTTGAAGCTGAACAACGCCCCGCGGTCCCTCAGAACATCCAGCTGGGCCGGAACGCGGGTGGCGAGCACGAAGACGATGGCACCGATCATGATCGCCAGCACCGCGCCGTATCCGAAGGTACGCGGGCGCAGCAGTTTCGAGGGTTTGCCCTCAAGCTCATTTTCGGTGGTGTAACGGATCAGCCCCCTGGGATACTCCATCTTGTCCATGATCTCATCGCAGGCATCAATGCACAGTGCACACCCGATGCACTCATACTGCAGACCATCGCGGATATCGATACCGGTAGGGCACACCTGAACACACTGGCCGCAGTCAATGCAGTCGCCCAGGCCGAGGTCTGCCGGGTTCGCGTCCTTGCGGCGGCCACCCCGGGGTTCGCCACGATTGGGGTCGTAGGACACTACCCGGGTGTCGGGATCAAACATCACCGACTGGAAGCGGGCATAGGGACACACGTAGAGACAGACCTGCTCGCGCATCCAGCCGGCGTTCAGGTAGGTAGCGAGGGTGAAGAAGCCTACCCAGAAGTAGGCCCAGCCATTGGCCTGAAGAGTGAAAAGGTCGGCCAGCAGCTCGCGAATCGGATAAAAATAACCGACGAACGTCAGGCCGGTCGCAAGGGCGATCAGGAGCCACGCGGTGTGCTTGAGGGATTTCTTGATCACTTTCTGTGACGAGCGCGGGGCCTTGTCCAGCTTCATGCGCTGGTTGCGGCTGCCTTCGATACGCTCTTCCACCCACATGAAAATAAACGTCCAAACGGTTTGCGGGCAGGTGTAGCCGCACCAGACCCGGCCGAACAGGGTGGTGATAAAGAACAGGCCAAAGGCGCTGATGATCAGCATTCCCGAGAGCAGGAAGAAATCCTTGGGATAGAAGGTGGTGCCGTACAGGTGAAACTCACGGGCCGGGAGGTCGAAGTGGATGAGGGGCTGACCGTCCAGGGTGAGCCAGACAAACAGGAAATACATGCCCATCAGCACCAACAGGCTGACGTTGCGGATGCGCTGGAAGAAGCCTTCGACTTCTTTCACATAGATTTTCTTGCGGCTGGCGTAAAGCTCGACGGTTCCGGATTTGTTGTTTTTGTCGGAGGGGTCAGAGGATGGGTCAACCTGTTTGACCGGAATCTCACTGCTCATCGTTTCCTCCCGATGAAAATTAGCCCCCGGCGTAATCCGGGGGCTTCAGATCTTCTCAAGCCTGTGCCCGCGTGCAGGCACAGGGTTGAGCAGACCAGGCCGGAACCGGGGTTCCGGCCGAACACTCAGTTGGACAGACTGTAAACGTAGGCCGCCAGAATCTGGATCTGGTCGTCGGAGAGACGATCGCCCTGAGCCGGCATCTGGTTCTGCCTACCGTTGACCACGGTTTCACGGATCCAGTCGTAGGTTGAGCCATAGAGCCAGACATCGTCGGTCAGGTTGGGGGCCCCCAGCGACTGGTTGCCCTTGCCGTCTGCACCATGGCAGGCTGCACAGCCCTGAGCAAACACGGCTTCGCCGGCTTTGGCGGCCTCCGCGTCTTTCTCGCGACCGCTGTAGGCGAGTACGAAGTTGACCACCTGATCGACCTGCTCGTTGGTCATGTTCGGCATGGTGCCTTTGGCCGGCATGGCGCCGTTACGACCCTGATGCAGCGTCGTCAGGATGTTGTCAGGCTCGCCACCGTAGAGCCAGTCGTCGTCGGTCAGGTTCGGGAAACCGAGTGACCCACGCCCGGCAGAGCCGTGGCACACCGCACAGTTGTTGGCAAACAGCCGCTGACCCATTTTCATGGCATCTTCGTTTTCAGCCAGTTCCGGCACCGGAGTGTCGCCGTAGCGGGCGTAGAGCTCGTTGTAACGGGCATCCGCTTTCTGAACTTCCGCTTCCCACTGGTTGGTAGAGCTCCAGCCAAGCAGCCCCTGGAAGTTACCCAGGCCGGGGTACAGTGCCAGGTATCCCAGTGAAAAAATACACGTGGCGATGAAGAGATAGAACCACCACTTGGGAAGTGGGTTATCAAGCTCCTCGATACCATCGAAGGAATGGCCCGTGGTCCGGTCTGTTTCGGTGTCGGTGGTCTGGCCCTTGCGTGTTGCCATCAGCAGCCACCAGCACCCGAAAATAGTACCGAGCACGATCACGCTGATCCAGATGCTCCAGAAGGTACTCATTGCTTTTTCTCCGTTTTTTCCTGTTCAAGAGTACGCTTTTCCACTTCGTCGTCGTCGAAGGGCAGGTGGGCCGCCTCGTCGTTCGCTTTCTTGCGGTGAGCGCTGTACGCCCACCAGACGATGCCGATAAACATCGCCATGATTACAAGGGTGTGAATGCCGCGTAACTCGTTCAAATCCATCGGGATCACCGTTTCTCAGAAATCACTGTGCCCAGCTGTTGCAGGTAGGCCACCAGCGCTTCGATTTCGAATTTGCCCTCAACGTCTGCAGCTGCCTCGGCAATCTGCTCGTCGGTGTAGGGCACGCCCAGTGTTTGCAGTGTCTTCATTTTCGCTTCTGTGTCCGTGTGGTCCACGCGGTCCTCGAACAGCCAGGGGAAAGCCGGCATGTTGGACTCGGGCACCACGCTGCGCGGATCGTACAGGTGCTGGCGCTGCCAGGCATCGGAATAACGACCGCCAACACGGGCGAGATCCGGACCGGTGCGCTTGGAGCCCCACAGGAACGGGCGCTCGTAAACGAATTCACCCGCAACGGAGTAGTGGCCGTAGCGCTCGGTTTCCGCCCGGAACGGACGGATCTGCTGGGTGTGGCACACGTGGCAGCCTTCGCGGATATAGATGTCGCGACCTTCCAGTTCCAGTGCCGACAGTGGCTCAAGGCCTGCCACCGGCTCGTTGGTGTCCTTGCTGAAGAACAGCGGCACCACTTCGGCCAGAAACCCGCCACTGATGGTGAGGATGATCAGCACGATCATCAGGCCAAGGTTTTTCTCTACAATTTCGTGTTTCATCTTGAGGGTCTCCCGTTACGCCGGCTGAGCGGCCGCGTTGTCCTGTGCGACGGCTTCTTTCTGGCGAACGGTCATGTAGGTGTTGTAAGCCATGACCAGCATACCGGAGAGGAAAATCGCACCGCCGATGAAGCGGACAAGGTAGCCGGGGTAAGAAGCCTCAAGGGCTTCCACGAAGCTGTAGGTCAGCGTGCCGTCCTGGTTGACTGCGCGCCACATCAGGCCCTGCATGATGCCGTTGACCCACATGGCAACGATGTATAGCACGGTGCCAACGGTCGCCAGCCAGAAGTGCACATTGATCAGGCTGGTGCTGTACATGGCGGGTACGCCCCACAGCTTGGGAACCAGGTGGTAGATGGCGCCAATGCTGATCATGGCTACCCAGCCCAGCGCACCGGAGTGCACGTGGCCAATGGTCCAGTCGGTGTTGTGCGACAGCGCGTTGACGGTCTTGATGGCCATCATCGGACCTTCGAAGGTGGACATGCCGTAGAACGACAGGGAAACCACCAGGAAACGCAGAATCGGGTCAGTGCGCAGTTTGTGCCATGCGCCAGACAGCGTCATCATGCCGTTAATCATGCCGCCCCAGGACGGTGCCAACAGAATCAGCGACATCACCATGCCGGCTGTCTGAGCCCAGTCAGGCAGGGCGCTGTAGTGCAAGTGGTGACCACCGGCCCATACGTAAGTGGCAATCAGCGCCCAGAAGTGGACGATGGACAGGCGGTAGGAGTAAACCGGACGGTTGGCCTGCTTGGGAACGAAGTAGTACATCATGCCCAGGAAGCCCGCGGT
>JAEPMM010000397.1 GCA_017643965.1 Marinobacter sp. | reverse complement strand
GGAATGGCGCCTGAAGGCTTACCGTCGCTGGCTCGAAATGGACGAGCCGGACTGGGCGCACGTGGGCTACCCCAAGGTGGATTACAACTCCATCTCCTACTACTCCGCGCCCAAGCGCAAAGAAGACATGCCCCAGAGCCTGGATGAAGTGGATCCCGAGCTGCTGAAGACCTACGAGAAACTGGGCATCCCCCTGCACGAGCGCGAAAAGCTCGCCGGCGTGGCCGTGGATGCGGTATTCGATTCCGTGTCTGTCGCCACCACCTTCAAGGAGCCGCTGGCCAAAGCCGGGGTGATTTTCTGCTCCATCTCCGAAGCGGTCCGCGACTACCCGGAACTGGTACAGAAGTATCTCGGCACTGTGGTTCCCCATGGCGACAACTTCTTCGCCGCCCTGAACTCAGCGGTGTTCTCCGATGGCACCTTTGTCTATGTGCCCAAGGGCGTACGCTGCCCGATGGAGCTGTCCACCTATTTCCGCATCAATGCGGCCAACACCGGCCAGTTCGAGCGCACTCTGATCATTGCCGAAGACAGCAGCTACGTCAGCTACCTGGAAGGCTGTACCGCGCCGATGCGCGACGAAAACCAGCTGCACGCAGCGGTGGTCGAGCTGGTGGCACTGGACGACGCCCAGATCAAGTATTCCACGGTGCAGAACTGGTACCCGGGGGACGAGAACGGCAAGGGCGGCATCTTCAACTTTGTCACCAAGCGCGGCGCCTGCATTGGCAGGAACTCCAAGATTTCCTGGACCCAGGTGGAAACCGGCTCGGCCGTTACCTGGAAGTACCCCAGCTGCGTACTGCGGGGCGACAACAGCGTCGGCGAATTCTACTCCGTAGCGCTGACCAACAATTTCCAGCAGGCCGACACCGGCACCAAGATGATTCACCTGGGCAAGAACACCTCCAGCACCATCATCTCCAAGGGTATTTCTGCCGGGAAGAGCTCCAACGCCTACCGCGGCCTGGTGAAATTCGGCCCCGGCGCCGAGGGTGCCCGCAACTTTACCCAGTGCGACTCGTTGCTGATCGGTGATCGCTGTGGTGCCCATACCTTCCCGTACATCGAGAGCAAGAACAAATCCGCCATCGTCGAGCACGAGGCCACCACCTCCAAGGTCAGTGATGAACAGATGTTCCTCTGCCGCCAGCGCGGCATCGAACCGGAACAGGCTGTTTCCATGATCGTGAACGGCTTCTGCAAGGAAGTGTTCAAGGAGCTGCCCATGGAGTTCGCCGTGGAAGCCGGCAAGCTGCTGGAAGTGAGCCTTGAGGGCTCTGTGGGTTAACGGCCGCTGCACCTTATTGGCAGACAAACGAATTCATACTGTTCAGAGAAGAGAGAATCCGACAAATGCTCAGCATCAAGAACCTGCACGCCTCCGTCGAGGGCAAAGAAATCCTCAAGGGCATCAACCTCGAGATCAAGGCCGGGGAAGTTCACGCCATTATGGGCCCCAATGGCTCCGGTAAGAGCACCCTGTCCCAGGTGCTGGCAGGTAACGAAGCATTTGAGGTGACCGAAGGTGAAGTCACCCTGAACGGTGAGAACCTGCTGGAACTGGAAACCGAAGAGCGTGCCCGCGAAGGCATCTTCCTGGCGTTCCAGTATCCGGTGGAAATTCCCGGGGTCAGCAACCTGCAGTTCCTGCGCACCGCGGTCAACGCCATGCGTCAGCACAAGGGCGAAGGCGAAATGAACGCCGCCGAGTTCATGAAGCTGGCCAAAGACGTATCCAGACAGGTGGATCTGGACCCGGCGTTTCTCAAGCGCGGCGTGAACGAAGGCTTCTCCGGTGGCGAGAAGAAGCGCAACGAGATCATGCAGGCCCTGCTGCTGCAACCGAAGCTGGCGATCCTGGATGAAACCGATTCCGGCCTCGACATCGACGCCCTGCAGGTGGTGTCCAACGGCGTCAACGCGCTGCGGGCCGAGGACCGCGCCATCCTGATGGTGACCCACTATCAGCGCCTGCTGAACCACATCGTGCCGGACTACGTGCACGTTCTGGCCGGTGGCAGGATCGTCAAATCCGGCGGCCGTGAGCTGGCCCTCGAGCTGGAAGAGCGCGGTTACGGCTGGCTCGGCATCAAAGACGAAGAAGCAGCCAACTCAGCCAACTGAGGGAGAGCGGAATGAAATCAGCACCAACCTTATCCGCCGCGTTCCTTCACCCGGCCGGGCAATCGCTGCCTGAGCCGCTGCTGGCGCTGCGTAAGCAACGGGGCACGGCGTTGGTGGATATGCCTCTGCCAACCCGCAAAACCGAAAACTGGAAGTACTCCAGCAAGTACCTGAAGCTGACCGATGATATGGCCATCTCGCTGCCGGCGGATCGCAAATCGGGCAGCAGCCTGGCCGTGCCGGGCTACAAGGTCGTATTCCTGAACGGCGTGATGATGCCGGAAGCCAGTGAATACCCGGATCTCAATGGCATCACCATCGAACGCTTCGGAGATCTGGACGATGACACCGCCACCACCCTCGCCGAGCGCATGGACAGCACACTCGACAACAACGCGGTGCAAATGGCGCGGCTGAACTCCGCCCGCTTCGAGGATGGCCTGCTGATTCGCCTCGCCTCAGATGCCGTGCTGGATCAGCCGCTGTTCATCGTTCATGAAGTCACCGCGGATGCCAGCGGTTCCGCGTACCCGCGCATCTTCGTGGAAGCCGGCCGCAACAGCCAGATCACTCTGGTGGAAGAGTACATCTCCAGCGGCAGCGAGTCGGTCATGGTCAATACCGTCACCGAGCTCGCCCTGGCCGACGGCGCCAACGTCACCAGCATTCGCCTCAATATGGAAGGCGAGAACGTGCAGCACATTGGTGCCACCGGTGTTCGTCAGCAGCGCAGCTCCCGCTTCGAGAGCCACTGCGTCGGCTTTGGCGGTCCGCTACGTCGGCACGACCTGCAGGTTCGGCTGGAAGGTGAAGGCGCCGAGTGCAAACTCAACGGCGTGGTGGTCACCCAGGGCAAACAGCATTACGACAACCACACCACCATCGAACACGTGGCCGCCCACTGCAACAGCGAGGAAACCTATCGCAATATTGCAGCGGACCAGTCCCACGCGGTGTTCAATGGCCGCATCCATATTCATCAGGATGCCCAGAAGTCCAACGCGGACATGAACAACAAGAACCTGCTGCTGTCCAATGGAGCAGAGATCGACACCAAGCCGGAGCTGGAAATTTACGCCGATGACGTCAAATGCGCTCACGGCGCCACCATCGGCCAGCTCGATGAGGTTTCGTTGTTCTATTTG
>JAEPMM010000403.1 GCA_017643965.1 Marinobacter sp. | reverse complement strand
CGACTACCAATCATACCGCGCTGGTCACCGGCGCTTCCGCCGGCATCGGTGCCGCCTTTGCCCGCCACCTCGCCGCCAACGGCTACTCGCTGCTGCTGGTCGCGCGTCGTGAGGAGCGCCTGAAGGAGCTGGCCGCTGAACTCATTGCACAGCATGGTGTGCGCTGCGATGTATTTGCCGCCGACCTCAACGATCCCGCCGCGCCGGCGTCCATCATGGCGTTCGCGGAAAGCCGGGGTATCGCCATCGATGTGCTGATCAACAATGCGGGCCTTTCCGGCAAAACGGCATTCGCCGATACACCCTGGCCCAAGCTCGCCGCCGAGATTCAGCTGATGGTCACGGCCGTTACCGAACTCTGCCATCGCGTGCTGCCCGGCATGCTCGCCCGTGGCTGGGGCCGCATCGTCAACCTCTCCTCCCTCGCGGCGTTTTCCCCGCCAGGCGAGAGCTTGCTGTACACCGGTATCAAGCGCTATGTGCTCGATATTTCGCAATCACTGGATATGGAACTGAAACCGCAGGGTGTGCACGTTACCGCGCTCTGCCCCGGTTTCACGCGCAGTGAATTTCACGACACCATGGGCACCCGCGATGTTGCCGACAAGCTGCCCGGCATGCTCTGGCAGGACGCAGAGGAAGTGGTGCAGGAAGGCTGGGACGCGGTGATGAAGGGCAAGCCTGTGTGCGTCCCGGGTGCAGTGAACAAGCTGGTGGCCAGCAGCGTGCGTCCGCTGCCGGTAAAGTGGCAATATCAGCTTGGCAAGCGGATGAATCCGTTCAAGGAAGGCGGGGCCTGAGGGCCCGCCGCCTGATCAGTGCAGGCACGGCAGCATGCCGGCTGATCAGGCAAAAATACGCTTGAGCGCCTGATCAATAATCTGTTCCCGTTCCTGCAATTTGTGCGGGTGGGCAAGCAGGCCCTCGATCACGTAAATCAGCAGTTTGGCATCCAGTTGCGCCTCGTCCGGGCCCACCCCGGCGTTGACCAGTTCGGCTACCGCAAGTTGCTCCACCATCCCATGGAACTGGTCGTGCCAGGCTTGCACTTTGGGGGAGTGGCGTACACGGGCGTGGACATCGGTCATCAACGAACCCGAGCTCTCCACCTGGGCGATCAACTTCAGCACCCGTGTTCTGAGCGGTTGCTCCCGCTGCGTGATCACCTCCTCCATGGCGTGAGACACCACCCGGTTCAGCACCGCAATCAGCACGTGGTCCTTGTTTTCGAAGTACCAGTAGATGGTATTGGCAGCCACACCCGCGCTTCTGGCAATTTCGGCCATGGAGGTGTTGTCGTAGCCCTTTTCCTTCAGCAGCGCCATGGCCACCAGCTCAATCTCTTCTTTTTTAACCTTCGGTTCCAGGTGGCGTTTGTTACGGGCCAAGGCAATCTCCTGTGGGGCCGGTTGATGGCCCGATGAATCTCGTCGCTGATTGGCATTCAAGATACAGCCTGTTGATCTTCAATGCCATTCCGGAATCTGGTAGAACAAATCCAGGTATGTCGGCTGTTGGACCGCGCAGAACAGGCTGAGGGTTGCGCCCAGCTGGCGGGCGTGAGGAGGCTTTCCGGAGCTCAATCGGCGTTGATGTCATCCAGGAAACTCTGCGCCGCGGAATTGCCCTGAGCGGCGGCGCGCTTGAGCCACTTCACGCCTTCGGCCCGGTTCATCTCGGTGCCGAGTCCAAAGTACAGGGCTTTGCCGTAGTGGTAGCGGGCCATGGACGAGTAATCCGCGGTGTCGTCCAGCTCCGCGCCGCGCTTCATGAGGGCGGTGGCGTAGGCCTGATCCTTTTTTACGCCGCTGCCGGATTCGTACATCTGCGCCAGCCAGATCATCGAGTAAACGTCATTCCAGCGTTGGATACAGTCTTCGAAAATGCGGATAGCGGTTTCATGGTTGCCGGTTTTTCCGGCGACGTAACCGTACAGGCACTTGATCCGCTTGTCGGAGTCCAGGTAGGCCTCGTAGCCCAGCTCACTGGCATTGGCCGGGGCCGCCCACGAAATGAGCAGGCTGATGGATAAACGGGTCAGGGCGCGGATAAGCGGTTCCTCCAATAACAGTGCAGGTAACCGCTCAACTTCTACGCGCGCTGCCATGGCGGCACAAGCAACACAGCGCGAAACACTGCTAAAGTACCGTGAAAACGAGACGAAGGTATCTGTGCTGGCGCAGCCAGGCATGTGCCTGTTGCCGGGAAAATGAGACGATGCGTCACTCGTTGCCTACTAAAAGAGAAACGCTGGTATGAATCTGGATCTGGTGGTTGTCGGTCAGTTGATGTTTGTTTTTGCGGTTGTTGTCGGGCTGGTGAGCTATTTCCTCGGGCGTCGCAAAGTCGAAAACCCGCTACTGGCAGGAGTGATCGGTTTTGTGTTTTCCATCGTTCCTGTCTTTGGTCTGTTGTATGTTGTGGTCCTGATCACCAAAGACGATCTGGACAAGGGTCGTGAGGACCCTTCGTAACGCCGTGAATAAGGAGGTTCGCTATGCGAATACAGTGGATGTTAATCGGTTGTCTGGTATTGACTCTGGCGGGATGCTCGGAGCCCCCGACATGGTTGGAAGACCGGGTCGATCTGCTGAGCGATGAGCAGGCAAGGTCTCTGAATGACTACCATCGATACTTGCTGGAGGACCACGACATCGATTACCGCATGGTGATCGAAGCCGGCGACGACGACATCAACCAGCGCGCGGTCACCCTGTTCCGGTCCATGAAGGTGGGTCAGCGCAGTGATGCTGGCCGGGGGTTGTTGTTGCTCCTCAACCCGGCGCAGAACCGGGTGCGTGTCGAAGTGTCCCAATCGCTGGAGGGCGTGTATCCGGACGTGATGATCCACTACCTGGAACGCCAGCAGATGGTACCGTTTTTTCAGCGAGGCCGGATTGCGGACGGCATCCTGGCCACCACGGAGCTGATGATTACGCGCGCCCAGGAAGCGGAGCAGAATCAGGAATACTATGCCTCTGGCTCGCCGTCGCACGCGGCAGGTGCTGGTGCGGTGACGGATGCGGAACTGAATGCCGGGGCCGAGCGCCAAACCGAGCCCGGCGGGCCGGATGTGACCGCCGGGCATCAGCCCCGGGACACGGTGGCGGCGTATCTGAAGGCCATAGCCGCCCACGATGACCGGCCGGATCTGTCGCTTTACACCAGTGATACCCAGGACATGCTGGCCCAAT
>JAEPMM010000374.1 GCA_017643965.1 Marinobacter sp. | reverse complement strand
GCTTACCCCGATCGCATCACCCGCCGGCGCTCCGGCGATGCGCCCCGCTATCAGCTCAGCAACGGGAAAGGCGCGGCCTTACGAGACGGGGATCCGCTGGCACGGCACGACTGGCTGGTCGCGGCCGAACTGGATGGCAAGGCCCGGGAAGCGACCATCTACCTGGCGGCCCCGGTGGATCTGGCGGATCTGGAACAGGATCTGGCCAGCCACATCCGCGACACGGAAGAGGCCCACTGGGATGACGCCCGTGGCACGGTGGTGGCCCGCAAGGTCCGGAAGCTGGGTGAGCTGGTGCTGCAGGAGAGAGCCCTGGCCCGGGTGGCGCCGGAATTGATCCAGCAGGGCCTGTTGAACGCCATCCGCAAGAAAGGGCTGGAGAGTCTGCCCTGGACCGAGAGCACCCGCCAGTGGTGCGCCCGCGTGCAGCTGTTGGCGCACACCTGCCCGGAAGAAGGCTGGCCAGACACCACGGAGCCGGCGTTACTGGCAAGCCTGGAGCAGTGGCTCGGACCGTTCATGGCAGGCATGGGGCGCTGGTCGGACCTGCGTCGGATGGATCTGATGTCCGCCCTCAATAGTCTGCTGGATTACCCGCAACAGCAACGGCTTCAGACCCTGGCACCGATCGCGCTGACCATCCCGACCGGGCAGCAGGTACGCCTGGATTACACCGCAGAAAACGGCCCGGTACTGGCTGCCAAACTCCAGGCCCTGTTCGGCTGGTCCGAGACCCCGAAAGTGGCCGGCGCGCGGGTACCGGTGGTGATCCACCTGCTGTCACCGGCCCAGAGACCACTGGCTGTCACCGCCGACCTGGCCAGCTTCTGGCGTAACGTCTATCCGGAGGTTCGCAAAGATACCCGCGGCCGCTACCCCAAGCATCCCTGGCCGGAGGACCCTCTGACTGCCGTGGCGCAGCAGGGGACCAAGAAGCGTCCGGCCCGTTGAATTCCTGGGTCGGGTTCTTCAGGACTGCGGATTGGGGGGATTGATCGGGGTGGAGGGGTATTTTGTCCTTGGAAATGGAACTCGCTGCGCTCAGACACCCATTTCCGGCGGACAAAAATACCCCTCCACCCCGCTCTAGCTGACCGCACCGATATCTCGAGTTAAAGACAAAGCGAAAAAGAGGGTTTGGAAGACTTTGGTATAGCGTAGGTCGGATTAGGCAAAGCCGTATTCTGACAAACAGCTCAAACTGTAATAACGTTTCCTCGCAGACAAACCCAAGCGCAACCATGGTAAGTTGACGCGACAACTGGAGCACCGGTTGGGTATGGGGGTGAAATCTATTTTTGAGCGGACAAAGGTGTCTGAGCGCAGCGAGTTCTTTTACGTTCAAAAATAGATTTCACCTCCATGCCCTCCCCCAAAACATCCAGTCCGATAAACAGCCAGACTAAAAAAAACAACTTGCCAACCACCAGCCGCTGTATAAAATGCGCACAATTCCACCCTGAGTGCCGCTGCATCATGCACCTTGTTTCCTTCGATATCTTCCGGACGCTGGGCTTCCCAAACACCACCGTACTCAAACCCGATCAATTCCTTCGCCATAAAGAACTGCTGCGTGACGCAGACTGGGTGCTGTTTCCGGAATACTGGCAGCTGAATGCTCTGGTTCATGGCCTGAAGTGTCGGGTATTTCCGAGTGAGGCCAGCTACCGCATCGGCCACGACAAGGTAGAGATGACACGGGCATTCCAGACGGTCGCACCGGAGCACACCCCCTGGACGATGATCGAGGCGAACGGTCCGCAGGAGCGTGAGCTGATCTGGAGCACCATGACCCACCCGTTCGTAGCCAAGTTGCCGAAGGCCAGTATGGGCGAGGGGGTCTGGCTGATTGAAACCCGGGATGACTGGCGTCGGTACTGTGAGGGTGCGCCGGTGCTGTATGCCCAGGAGTATCTGCCCATCGATCGGGATGTGCGGGTTGTGGTGGTTGGTGATCAGGTGGTCACCGCCTATTGGCGCACCCAGGCGGATCAGGGCTTTTACAACAACGTGGCCCGGGGTGGGCGTATTGATACCAGCCCGGTGCCGCCGGTGGCGACCGAGCTGGCGTTAAGGCTGGCGCGGGAGCTGGGCGTGGATCACGCCGGCTTTGATATTGCGCTGGTTGGCGGCTATCCCTACGTACTGGAATTCAATCGCCTGTTCGGCAATCAGGGGCTGGGCCAGGGCAGTGAACTCAGGGAGGCGATACTGGGCTACCTGGGCCGGCAGTGGGAACCGGAAGATCCGGACGGCCCCACCGAGCCGGAGCCACTCTGGCCCGTTGCGGTCTAGGCTTGCCCTTTCTTCCGTAGCGAAACCGGTCTATGGTTTCAGGTGTTTACCACATTCCAGACGGAGGAAAGAGAATGGGCACAGGAAAAATCGTGGGCGTGGTGTTGTTGGTGGTGGGCGTACTGCTGCTGTTTTTCGGATGGCAGTCGTCCGAGTCGGTCGGCGATCAGATTTCCGAGACCTTCACCGGCCGCTTCACCGATGAAACCATGTGGTACCTCATCGGTGGTGCCGCGGCGGTAGTGGCCGGCGCTTTTCTGACGCTGGTGAGGCGCTGAGAAGCGCCTCAGGCGCGTTTGGCCGTCGCAGAACTGGCGCCTTTGTCATCATCGGCGACGGCGTTCAGTGTGCGGATGGAGGTTGCCAGGTCACCGACTCGTTGGGTGGTTTCGGCCACGAGACGGTTGATTTCATCCGCCGACTGGCTGGTTCTTTTCGCCAATTGCCGCACCTCATCGGCCACCACGGCGAAGCCTCTGCCCGCCTCTCCGGCGCGGGCTGCCTCAATCGCAGCATTCAGTGCCAGAAGATTGGTTTGCCCCGAGATTTCATTGATCACACTGACAATTTTCGAGATCTCGTTGGAAGAACTCAGCACCAGTGACATTTCACGATCGGTCACCTTGACCGCTTCCATCTTCGAGTTGATGTCGATGCCATATGTGACGATGTAGCGCACGTTGCCTGAGAAGTCGGCAATCGGGCAGACGGTGGAATCAAACCAATGCTCCGAACCTTTGGCATTGCGGATACTGAAGCTTTGCTGAACCTGCTCGCCGCCCAGCACCCGGTCGAATACCTCTTTACCGAGGATATCCCGCAGGTTGCCGGCGCGTTTTAGCAGGTCATTCTCGCCGGCGTCGCCCAGATGGGATACCAGGTAGTGGTTGGCCCGCATCAGTCTGCCTTCGAGGTCCCACTCACCCACACCGTTGCTTTCGCTGATCGCCTCGAAGCGGCGGGTGAACTCCAGAGATTGCTCTTTGGTCTGGGTGACGTTGGCCTGAATCGAGATGTAGTGGGTCAGCTTGCCGCTTTCGTTAAACACCGGGTTGATCGCCAGTGACACCCAGTATGGCTTCTGATCGCGATCATAGTTCAGGATCTCGTCGTAGAAAGGCTCATTGTTGCGGAGTTTGGTGCGGATTTTCTCGACGGTTGCCTCATCGGTGTGGGGACCCTGCAGCAGGTCGCCAGGGCTTTTGCCCTGCACTTC
>JAEPMM010000439.1 GCA_017643965.1 Marinobacter sp. | reverse complement strand
CGGCAACCCCAGTTTCCTCAGGGCTTCGAGCTGTTCCGGCGGGTTACCGGTGACCCAGCCGATCACCAGATCCGGCTGCAGTTCCATCAGCCGCTCCAGATCCATGCGGGTATGGCTGCCCACGGAGGTGACCTTCTTGGCGGCTTCCGGGTAATCACTGAAGGACACCACTGCGACCACTTTTTCTCCGGCACCGGCGGACCAGACCAGTTCGGTGGCGCCAGGGGACAACGCCGCGATACGACTGGCCGGCTGTTCCAGGCAGACTTCGGTGCCGGTATCATCCGCGGCACAGACCGGGCCGGCAAGCACCGGCGCCGGCCACAGCGTCAGCGCGGCAGTCACGGTGAAGGTCAGTGTTCTGAGGGCATTCAGCATGGCGCGGTCCGGTCTGACGGGTCATGGCAAGGGTCGTTGGCCGCCGCTCCCGGCGGGTAAGCGGGCGAGCCGCCCTTACGTGCGGATTCAAAGGCTTCCCGCTGCTGCGGTTCGAGTTGGTCCGCCACCCAGTCCATCAGCGGATGGTCCGGGCGGGTGTGACCGCTGCCCGGCAGACCATGGTCGATGATATTGCCGGCGAAGTCACGGGCCAGGGCGCGCCGGGTGAACACGTCCACTTCCCAGAATCCCCGCTTGGCCGCCAGCAACGCAATGGCCTGCATATGGGTCTTGACGTGGACATTGTGCCCCTCGGCAAGGAACTCATCCAGACCCAGTTTGTGGCGGTCCTGGAAGTACACCTCGTTGATCTCGTCCCACATGCTGGAGCGCAGCACCTGGGGGCTGGTGATCTGCCAACCCCAGAGGTTGTCGAGGAAGTCGCTGCCCATGGTTCGGGCCCCCGCGTAGCCATGCTCCATCAGCGGTGCCAGCCATTGCGGGTTAAGATTGCGAGCCCGCAACTCCACCTGCAGTGCGCGTTGCAACGAGTCCACTCGCGGGTTTTTCGGGTCTGCGTACTGCAACACCCGGTTCTGCGGCGGCTCGCCCCGCAGGTGCTCCACCGCGTTGGACAGGCCACCCTGGAAGTCGAAACCGTCGTCGTTATCCAGCAGACCGTAGAGATGGCTGGCCCGCCCCAGGTAAGTGTGATTCACCGTCTGCAGCTGGCGATCAAACGCCTGGTGGGCCGGTTCGCCCTGACGGCCGCTGCCGTAGACGTGGCCCATACGCCGGCGGTAGGCGTCGCCCAGTTGTGAGCGGTCCTGCCAGGCGCCAGTGCGGGTGGAGAGACGGTTAACGCCGGCGCCATAGGATCCTGGCGCGGTACCGAACACCCTGTGAGCGGCCGCGGCGCCGGCGTCCCGCGCGGACGTGCCTGCCGCCATCAATACCCGCGTATCGGCAACCCAGCGGGCGGCGACGCTGTTCACGGCGAGAGTTTCATTGCCCCGTTCGCGCATGTCCGCCGGCAGATCCGCCAAAGCCTTATCCAGCGCCGTCGCCAATTCCGGGTGCTCCGCTTCGATGGTGTTCGCCGCTCCGGCCAGCGCGTAGCGGGACGCCAGGTCCAGCCATGCCAGCTGGCTCTCATACAGATCCCGGAACAGCCCTGAGGTGGTGAAGACCACGTTGCGCCGCACCGGGGTGTCGGTTTCCGGCCCGGCGGGCAGACGCTCCAGGCCCTTCACGATGCCGCGGCTGTTCCACACCGGGCGAATCCCCAGCAACTTCATGCCGAAGGCGATCATCACGCCTTCGTCCCGCACCGTGTCCGACGCCCAGAGCACCAGGGCGTCGCTCTCACCCGGCTGTTTGCTCTTGTCGGCCAGGGCCTCTTCCGCCAGCTCGGTGGCCAGTGACCAGGCCACACGGGTCGGGATCAGGTCGTCGGACAGGGCATGGAAGTTGCGGCCGGTGGGCAGTACCGCCGGGGTTCGCAACGGGTCGTTGCCCTGCCCCGGCGCCACAAAGCGGCCCGCCAGTGCCGCCAGGAAGCTTTGGCGTTCTGCCGCAGGCGAGGCCTCCAGGTTCTCTCGCCATTCCGGCTCGGGGGTGCCGGCTTTGCCGGCCATGGAGTCCAGCAGGGTGTCCACCATGTCGGCGCTCCAGTCACGACCAAACACGTGCAACCCGAGGGGCATGAAGTGCTCCTGCATGTCGGTCACGTAGTGGCCGGCCTCGTGAACTAACAGATCGGGGGACAGCTCATCCACCGAAACATCCTCCACCGCCAGCCCCATTTCACTGGCGATTTCCCGCTCCAGATCGGCGCCGATGTCCAGCACGCGGATTTTCTCCCGCAGCATCTCCAGGGCCCGTTCCCGGGTCGGGCTACCGGGCTCATTGGCGGACTCCCAGGTTTCCACCAGTTGTCGCAACTCCAACAATTCATCATAGAGTTCGGTGGCCGCCAGCGGTGGGGTCAGGTGGCTGATCATCACCCCCAGGGCCCGGCGCTTGGCCTGAATGCCCTCGCCCACGCCGTCCACAATATAGGGGTAGATAAGCGGCAGATCGCCACCCAGCAGGTCGGGATAATCATCCCCGCTCAGCCCGGCTCGGCGGCGCGGAAGGAATTCCCGGGTGGAATGGCGCCCCACATACACCAGCGCGTCTGCCTGATAGTGATCCCGCAGCCAGTGGTAGAAGCCCACGTATTGATGGGTGGGCGGGAAGG
>JAEPMM010000171.1 GCA_017643965.1 Marinobacter sp. | reverse complement strand
CGCTGCGCTCAGACAGGCGGTGTATTTTGCCAGATACCCCCAGCCCACGCCTTTCGGCCTTGGGTGGTTTTTTTCAGTTTGCGAAGTACATCCAGTCGAAGTAGTCGTGGAGGTCTTGCATAACGGCGGCTTCGAAGGGGTGGGTCAGTTCGAAGAGCAGGCTGTGGTCGGTTGATTTTTTCATGGTTTCACCTCTGTTGGTTGCAAACAGTGGCGGAGTGGGGTCCGTCACTCGGATTCATATCTGTATTTGCATCAGTTGTGCCAAGTGATCGAAATTTGGGCAGGTCGTTGAATTGCTGATCAAAATGGTTTTGCGGATGTTCGAGTGTATCGGGCGGGCGCGTCGGTTTGGTGCAGCTTTGCGGTCTTGGCACCAAAAAAGAAACCCCGGCCTGAGCCGGGGTTTCTTTTGAGCTGACTTCTAATGCTGCTTAGAAGTTGTATTGAGCCGCGAACAGGATGCGGTTTGCATCGCCATCGGTGCCGTCAACGTTATCACGCTGCAGGAACTGGTACTCAACGCCCATCATGACGTTTTGCACCGGTGTCCACTGGTAGTTGGCCATGACAGCGGAGTTGGTTTCGCTTTCGTCAGCGACTTCGGCTGCGCCGAGATCGCTTTCGGCATCATCCCAATCCACTTCTACCAAGCCATAGCCGATGTTGATGCTACGTCCACCGCCCAGGTTAATGCCGGCACCCACGGAGCCGCCGTAACCAGAGAGGTTTTCCACATCGCCACTACCGTCGATGTAGGCACTGTCAGCGCCAAAGTTCTCGCCTGAGCGGTACAGGTAACTGTTTGCGCCGTCAGTGTACGTCAGTGTGCCTTGAATTGTGATCATGTCAGTGAGAGCCATTTTCGCTGCCACAAAGGTTGCGAAACCGACAGAGCTCTCGTCATTCGTGCCATCATCATAGCCAATCTGATGAGCAAGAACGGCAGCGGAGTAAGACAGGCCTCCGGCTGAATCTTCCAGTCTGGCTGTCAGAGTAGGCAAGCTGTCTTTCTGAGTTGAAGAGGTTGTGCGGCCGGCGAAAATTGGATCACCATTAGCGTCGGTTCCCACTACAACGCCAGCCGCAGTGACTTCAGTTGCCCCGAAAATGGAGGCCTGTGGGTCCTCAAGAGACACTGAGAGAGGGCCAGACGTGTACCGTGCCTGCGCGGTGCGTGATTGAAGTCCTGCAAGACCCGGCAATGAGTCGAAGTCGAGAGTCGAGGTGTTGCCTACAAAGCTGTTGAAGTTGGACCAGGTTTGGCCCATGAGTATGCCGTTGTATTCGCCGTATGCATGACGCAAACGAAGGGAGCCACCACCGCTGCCGCGGAAGTCGCCTTCCAGGTTGATCTTGACACCTTGCGGAGTCATTGTGGTGAGGCCGATCCGACTCTGGAAGGCATCAGCACCGAAATGGCCGTCGGGAGCATCATCGTTTCCTGCCAAGCCGTCGAAAGAACCTGACCGCGTACTCAGGGCCTGATCGCTATCAATATCGTAGGAAGCGTTGAGACGACCGTAGCCGTAAAGGTTCATCTCGTAATCGCCGGCGTTGAAATTGACGGCGTTGGCCTGGCCGGCGACCCCCAAAACAGCGACTGCAGCTGTTGCGCGAATTGCCATTCTCAGTTTGTTACTTTGCATTGTTGTTGTCTCCACACATTATTTTTGTTGGACCCATTTCAAAGTAGTTACGAAACTGTGACATTTCAAACAAATTCGTTCATTAATTAGACGAATGTCTATAGGTCTAAATCGTTGTCTTACAAACATCTGCGATTCCAGATTCGGCGTAAAATCATCCCATGACCTCCAAAAGTATTGATCTGGAAACCTCAACATTTGCCTTCCTCGATATCGAGACTACCGGTGGCAGTTCTGCCCGCGACCGGATCACGGAAATCGGTATCCGGTTCTGGCGGGCCGGCGAGGTAGTGGGTGAGTGGCAGACGCTGCTGAATCCGCAAACGCGGATCTCGCCGTTCATCGAGCGATTCACGGGCATATCCAATGAGATGGTGGCGGATGCGCCGGTGTTCGAGGACATGGCCGACGAGTTGGAAGCGCAGCTCGAGGGCACCATTTTTGTCGCCCACAACGCCCGCTTCGATTACGGTTTCATCAAGGCGGAATTCCGGCGGCTGGGGCGGCTGTTTTCGGCAAGAGTGCTGTGCACGGTGAAGCTGTCGCGACGGCTTTACCCGGAATTTCGACGCCATAATATGGACGCACTGATTGAGCGCCATGGCCTCGCTCAGGTGCAGCGCCACCGTGCCATGGGCGACGTGACGGCAATGCTGGCGTTCTTCACCCACGCGCTGGCGGAGAAGGGTGCGGACACAGTGGGTGCCGCAGTCAAGGCGCTGTTGCAGCGCCCCAGCATCCCCTCCCATTTGCCGGTGGACGTTCTCGACGAGCTGCCTAGAGGGCCGGGAGTGTACCGCTTCTACGGTGAGAACGATGTGTTGTTGTACGTGGGCAAAAGCACCAACATTGCCCAGCGGGTGGCGTCGCATTTTTCCGGGGACCACAACTCCACCCGTGGGGTGCGGATGTCGGAGAGCCTGCGGCGGGTGGAGTGGACCGAGACCGCGGGTGAGCTGGGTGCGCTGCTGCTGGAACTGAAGCAGATCAAGGCGCTGAAGCCCCTGTTCAACCGCCGCTCACGGGCAGCGAAATCCCTGGTCAGTATCGAGCTTGCCAGCACCGACGCGGGCTACCTGCAGGCGCGGCTGGTTCGGGAAATCCAGCCGCACCGGCTGGGGGATTATTACGGGCTGTTCCGCAGCAAGCGGGATGCCGAAAAAGCGCTCAGCGGCATCGCCGCGAAGAACGAATTGTGCAACCGATTACTGGGGCTGGAACCGGAGCACGAAGGCCCCTGTTTCCAGCGTACACTCGGGCGCTGTAAAGGGGCATGTGAGGGGCATGAAGATGTGGTGCGCTACAACCTGCGGGTGCAGATTGCCTTCCACGCCCTGCGCCTGAATACCTGGCCATGGAAGGGGCCGGTTGGTGTGGTGGAACGCAACGCTTTCAGCGGAGACACCGACATTCTGGTGGTTTATAACTGGATGCATGTGGCGACGGTGCACCGTGAGGACGAGCTCCATGACCTCACCCTGCGTGGCCAGGCTGTCACGTTTGATCTGGATTCCTACAAGCTGCTGGTCAAGGCCCTGATGGGGCGGGACGGGCGCAATCTGACCGTGCTGGAATTACCGGCGGTGGGGGAACCGGATGTGTTGATGCCCTGAGTGGCGTATGATAAATCCTGCTTTATATTCTTTTTTAACCGTTTTGCACGAACCGCCGAGAGAGCCCGATGAACAGAGATCCCGTCAGTCGCGAACTTTTTGAACAAGTCATGGTGCCCAATTACGCCCCCGGTTCCATTGTCCCGGTGCGGGGTGAGGGCTCACGCATCTGGGACCAGGATGGGCGCGAGTTTGTGGATCTGCAGGGCGGTATTGCTGTGACCTGCCTCGGGCATTCCCACCCGGGTCTGGTGGGCGCGCTGATGGACCAGGCCGAGAAGATCTGGCACCTGTCCAATGTGATGACCAACGAGCCGGCCTTGCGGCTGGCCAAAACCCTGTGCGACCTGACCTTTGCTGAGCGGGTGTTCTTCGCCAACTCCGGCGCGGAGGCCAACGAGGCGGCGTTCAAGCTGGCCCGCCGCTACGCGTGGGAGCACTTCGGCCCGCACAAGAACGAGATTATCTCGTTCACCAATTCGTTTCATGGCCGCACGCTGTTCACCGTCAGTGTGGGTGGTCAGCCCAAGTATCTGGAAGGTTTCGATCCGGCTCCGGGCGGCATTCACCACGCCACCTTCAACGATCTTGAATCGGTCAAGAAGCTGATCTCGAAAGACAAGACCTGTGCCGTGGTGGTGGAGCCCATCCAGGGCGAGGGCGGCGTGATGCCGGGCGATCCGGAATTCCTGAAAGGTTTGCGCCAGTTGTGTGATGAGCACGATGCGCTGCTGGTGTTCGATGAAGTCCAGAGCGGTGTCGGCCGCACCGGGCACCTGTTTGCCTATGAGATGTACGGTGTGATCCCCGACATCCTGTCCAGCGCCAAAGGCCTGGGGGGTGGTTTCCCGGTCGCCGCCATGCTGACCACCGCGAAAGTGGCGGCCAGCCTGGGCGTGGGTACCCACGGCAGCACCTATGGCGGCAACGCCCTGGCCTGTGCGGTTGCCCAGAAGGTGGTTGATACCGTCAGCCAGCCGGAGATTCTCAAGGGGGTAAAGGCCCGCTCCGAGCATCTGCGCAAAGGCATGATGGACATAGGCGAGCGCTATGGTGTGTTCAGCGAGGTGCGGGGTGCCGGCCTGTTGTTGGGTTGCGTGTTGTCAGAGGCCTGGCAGGGCAAGGCCAAGGAGTTCCTGAACGCCGGGCTGGATGAAGGTGTCATGGTGCTGATTGCCGGCGCCAACGTGGTGCGTCTGGCTCCGTCCCTGATCATTCCGGATTCCGATATCGACGATGCCCTGGAGCGTTTCGAAGCCGCCGTGAAAAAGCTGGTCGCCGCACACAAATAAGGGAGGCGCTATGTGGCTGGTTCGGCCGGTTCAGAGAGAGGATCTGCGGAGTGTGCTGGACATCTCCGGCGAGCAGGGTGCGCGACTGTCGTCGACCCTGCCGAAGCAGGAAGCGGCTGTCGCGGGAAAGATTGAACATTCCATGCGCTCGTTTGCCGGCCAACTGGATGCCGGTGAATCTGCCCGTTTCCTGTTTGTGCTGGAGAATACCGACACCGCAACGATTCATGGTGTGGCGGGCATTGATGCTAGGGCGGGGAACGGGCAGCCATTCTACAACTACCGCCGCGATGCGCTGATTCATGCCTCCCACGAGTTGGGCGTGTCCCGTCGGGTCGAGGTGCTGTACCCGTCTCACGCGCTGACTGACATGACCCAGCTGTGCGCCTTTGCCATTGATCCGGACTTGCGGGGCAAAGAGCCCTTCGAACTGCTCGCCCGCGCCCGGCTGATGTTTGTGGCGGAAAACCGGGACCGCTTCTCTAACCGCATGGTGGTGGAGATTCAGGGCGTGCAGGCCAGCGACGGCTCGGTGCCGTTCTGGGACAGCTTGGGGCGGCACTTTTTCAATATGGATTTTGACACCGCAGACAAGCACTCCGGCTTGCTGAGCCGAACCTTCATCGCCGAGTTGATGCCGCCCAACCCGATATACGTTACCTTGCTGTCCGCTGCTGCAAAAGAGGCGTTGGGGCAGCCGCATGCCTTATCGCTGCCCTCCTGGGAGCTGCTCCAGCAGGAGGGTTTTCAGGCAGGCTGCTACCTGGATATTTTCGACGCCGGCCCGGTCCTGGAAGCACGCACCGACAGCCTGAGAACGTTGGTCACCAGCCGCAAGACCACGCTGCATGCCTCCCACGGTGACGAGGGCGAAACCTGCCTGATTTCCGCCGGGCGGGGCGAGGACTTCCGTTGCACCCTGACCGGTCTCGGGGAATCCGTGAAGGCCGAGGTCAAGGTGCCGGTAAAAACCTGGAAGCTGCTGTCACGCAGTGCCGGTGACGAGGTAAGGATTGCACCGCTATGAACGGAACACGACCTGATCAGAGCGGGAGGTGCCCATGCTGGTAATCCGCCCGCTACTGGAAACCGATCTTGACGATCTGTATGTCATGGCCCAGAACGCAGGCAAGGGCCTGACCACGCTGCCGGCAGATCGGGCGCTGTTGGAGCGCAAGATCAACCACGCCCGTGAAACGTTCAATCAGCGCTGCGCGCCGGAGGCCGGTCTCTATCTGTTTGCACTGGAGGACACCGATCTTGGCCAGTGTGTGGGTATTAGTGGCATTCAGGCACGGGTGGGGTTGGACGAGGTGTTCTACAATTACCGTCTGAGTGTCACCGTCAATGCCTCGCGGGAGCTGGGAGTGCACGTACGGACACCGACCCTGCACCTGTCCAACGACATGACCGATACCACCGAAATCTGCTCGCTGCTGTTATCGGACAGCCACCGCGGTGGCGGCAATGGCCTGCTGCTGTCCCGCTGCCGGTTTCTTTACCTGGATAGCTTCCGTAAGCATTTCTCGGACAAAGTGTTTGCGGAGATGCGGGGTGTTTCGGACAAGGAGGGACGTAACCCGCTGTGGGATGCCCTGGGCAGCCAGTTCTTCGACATGGAGTTCAGCGAGGCCGACATGCTGTCCGGTTTGGGCAACAAATCCTTCATCGCCGAGTTGATGCCCAAGTACCCGATTTACGTGCCTATGCTGCCGGACGCGGCTCGCGCGGTGATCGGCCGGGTTCATGACAATACCGCACCGGCACTGAAGATGCTGCAGGCCGAGGGGTTCAACTTCAACGGTCTGGTGGACATCTTTGATGGCGGCCCGGTGGTGGAGGCGTTTGTTCACAACATCCGTACCGTGCGGGAAAGTGTGCACCGGCACGTACTGATCAGCCGCAAGGCGGTGGATCTGGATGTGGCCACCTCGGAACGGGTGATGATTTCCAATCTTTCGTTCCGCGACTTTCGGGTAACCACCATACCCGCGCATTGCATCGGGCCTGATACTGTCTCAGTGCCCAAAGAGGTGGCGGACGTTCTGCTGGTGGAATCCGGTGATCAGGTTCGCCTGGCACCGCTGAGAGATGCCGGCCCGCAGATTGTCGCCGCCAAAGGCTAGGAAAAAGAGAAAGGGCGCGCCAGCCGTTTCTGAGGGATCAGGCTGATGAAACTGAATTCAAGAACCGGGAGATGCACGTTATGGCGAGTCTGACAGGCGAATTGTTTATTGATGGTCTCTGGCTTCAGGGCCATGGAGCGCCGTTTGAATCGGTACAGCCGGTGACCGGAGAAACGGTCTGGGAAGGGACCAGTGCCAGCCTGGAGGATGTGGATGCCGCCGTGCGCGAGGCTCGCAAGGCCTTTGTCGGCTGGCGCCGGAAATCCTTCACCGAGCGCAAGGCGGTGGTTGAAGCCTTCGCCGATCAATTGGAAACCCACAAGGAAGAGCTG
>JAEPMM010000356.1 GCA_017643965.1 Marinobacter sp. | reverse complement strand
TCAAAGGGGTGCAGGAAGTCTGGCCGGCGGTCCTCGCGTCCACCATGACCACTATCCTGGTGTTTCTGCCAATCCTGTTTATTCAGGAAGAGGCCGGGCAGCTCTATTCCGATGTCGCCATTGCCATTTCAGCGGCCATCATGGCCTCCATGCTGGTGGCGGTGACGGTGATACCGGCGCTGTGCGCGCGGCTGAACTTCGGCGACCGCAAGGTGACCACCGACGAATACGGCAATGCCCTGTCGGGCGGCTGGTCGTCAGGGATCATGTCGGCGGTGACCTGGCTGGCGGGCACCCCGTTGCGACGGGTGGTGGTGATCGTCGCCACCGCGTTGCTGAGCCTGTGGATCATTCTGGTGCTGACGCCGCCGGCGGAATACCTGCCGGAGGGTGAGGAACCGAAAACCTTTGCCGCCATGAGTGCGCCACCGGGCTACAACCTGGACGAAATGCAGGCCATCGCTCAGCAGGTTGAGGACCACTTCCTGCCCCACGTGAATGCCGATGGCGACGCCTACGCCGCCGGCGACACCCGGGTGCCGCCCATGGCTTATCTGAACATGCAGGTCAGCACCGAGCGCGTGCGCATCATTGCCGAAACCCTGAATCCCCGCCACATCGAAGCGCTGATGGACGAGCTCACGCGATTCTACGAACAGTTTCCCGGCATGCGGGCGTTCGCCGCCAAGGGCTCGATCATCTCCAGCAACGACGGCGGCACACGCAGCATCAACCTGGACGTGTCCGGGCCGGACCTGGTCTCGGTGTACAAGGCGGCCAACGCCATCTACGCCCGTGCCGAGGAAATTTTCGACAACCCGCGGATCCAGAGTCAGCCGTCTACCCTGTCCCTGGCGCAGCCGCTGATCCAGATCCGCCCGGACTGGGACCGCGCCGCGGAACTGGGCCTGGGTACTGAAGCCATCGGTTTCACTGTGTCGTCCCTCACTGAGGGCGCTTACGTGGACGATTTCTTCCTCGATGACGACAAGATCGACATCTACCTCTACGGCAGCGACGGTCGCAACCCGCAACTGAGTAACCTGCCGGATGTCATGGTGCACACCCCCCAGGGCGCCACCTTGCCGCTCTCCAGCCTGGCCGAAGTGGAAGAAACCGTGGACACCAGCACCGTGCGCCGGGTGGATGGCCGCCGCACGGTGACCCTGAACGTGATTCCCCCCGGGGACGTGCCACTGGAGGCCGGTGTTGAGAGGGTGAGAACCGAGCTGTTGGAGACGATGCGGGAGAGCGGTGACCTGCCGGCCAACGTCAATGTGGACATCTCCGGCGCCAGCGATCAGCTCAACGCCACCCGCGATGCGCTGACCGGCAACTTCCTGATCGCCATCGCCATTGTGTACCTGTTGCTGGTGGCCATCTTCGCCCACTGGGGCTTCCCGCTGCTGATCATGACCGCCATCCCGCTGGGCGTGGCTGGCGGTATCGTCGGGTTGGCGCTGATGAATCTGGTGGGGGGGCTGTTGCCGAAAATTGGCCTGCTGCCCCTGAGCCAGCCTTTTGACATGATTACGATGCTGGGTTTCCTGATTCTGATGGGCACGGTGGTGAACAACCCGATCCTGATCGTCGATCAGGCCCGCCAGAATCTGCGTCACAAGGGCTTGTCGGTGGTGGATGCGGTCACCGCCGCGGTGCAGACCCGCCTGCGGCCGGTGGCGATGACCACGCTGACCACCATTTGCGGTCTCTCTCCCCTGGTGTTCCTGCCCGGTGAAGGCACCGAACTCTACCGCGGCGTGGGCGCCATCGTCCTGTTCGGCCTGCTGGGGGCGGCTACGGTGACGCTGACCTTTCTGCCGGCTTTGACGGTGTTTGTGTTGCAGTGGCGGGAGCGGCGTTCTTCCGCTTCTGAGTCTGGTTAGCGGCATTTCGGACTTGGGAGC
Organism: Marinobacter sp.; assembly: GCA_017643965.1. Classification (GTDB taxonomy): domain Bacteria; phylum Pseudomonadota; class Gammaproteobacteria; order Pseudomonadales; family Oleiphilaceae; genus Marinobacter. The sequence goes on along the minus strand of JAEPMM010000356.1, from coordinate 1,845 downwards.
TGCCGCCGCTCCGGAGGTCGGTATATTTTTCTTCTGGAAAAAGAACTCGCTTCGCTCAGACACCTTTTTCCTGACAGAAAAACATCCCCACCCCCGAATCGGCTCTTTCCGGTTTGGGGTAAGGCCGCTTTCAGGCTGCGGCGGTTTCCTGCTTGTTCTCCGGGACTTCCAGTCGGATCTGGTCGCCGTCCAGAAGCACTGGGTAGGTTTTGATCTTGACCGTTTCATCCTCCAGGCATTGGCCGGTGATCAGGCTGAAGTGTTGTTTGTACAACGGGGACGCTACCACCGGTTCGCCCTTGATGTCGCCGGTGATACCCCGGGCCAAGACGTTCGAACCGCTGAATGGATCGGTGTGGCTGACCGCAAACAGCGCTGGCAGCCGGTGTGGCAGGTAGAACACAGCTACAGGCCCGTCTTTTGTCCACACCGCAATACCGGATTCCGGCACAAGGTCTTCGACCTTACAAACGCAATCCCAAGTAGTACGAGCTTTCATAATCAGTTCTCCAGAATCTTTTTTGATATTTCTGCGTGGTCACGTGAGTGAGGGGGTATGGGGTGCTTTTCTGGCCGGGAAAAAGATGTCTGAGCGAAGCGAGTTATTTTTCCCAGAAGAAAAGTACCCCGTACCCCCTCGCTCATCCCCTCAACTAGCAGGCTACGAAACAGCTTCAGACTCCAAAACCGGCCTGCGCTGATCCCGCTCGGTGGTCCACTGCTGCACCGGGTCTTTCTGCTCCGGAGCGTTGACGAACTCACGGAACCGCTTGCGTTTCTCCGGGTCTTCCACCGCTGTTTTCCACTCGCACTGGTAGGTGCCCACCAGGCCTTCCATGTGTTCCTCCAACTCCTTGCCCAACCCCAGACTGTCCTCCAGCACCACCTGTTTGAGGTAGTCCAGACCGCCTTCCAGGTTCTCCATCCACACGCTGGTGCGCTGCAGACGGTCGGCGGTGCGCACATAGAACATCACCACCCGGTCGATGGTGCGGATCAGCTCCTCGTCAGACAGGTCGGTGGCGAACAGATCGGCGTGGCGTGGGCGCATGCCGCCGTTGCCGCATACATACAGGTTCCAGCCGTTTTCCGTGGCGATCACCCCGAAGTCCTTGCTCTGGGCTTCCGCGCATTCGCGGGTACAGCCGGACACCGCCATCTTGACCTTGTGGGGCGCGCGCAGGCCCTTGTAGCGGTTCTCCAGGGTGATCGCCATGCCCACGCTGTCCTGCACGCCGTAACGGCACCAGGTGCTGCCGACGCAGGATTTCACCGTGCGCAGGGACTTGCCGTAGGCGTGGCCGGTTTCGAAGCCGGCGGCGATGAGCTTTTCCCAGATGTCTGGCAATTCACTCAGGGTGGCCCCGAACAGGTCGACCCGCTGGCCGCCGGTGATCTTTGTGTACAGGTTGTATTCCTTGGCCACCTGGCCCAGCACAATCAGCTTGTCCGGGGTGATTTCACCGCCGGGAATGCGCGGCACGATGGAGTAGGTGCCGTTCTTCTGCATGTTGGCCATGAAGGTGTCGTTGGTGTCCTGCAGCGGCACATGGTCGGTGGCCAGAATATGCTCGTTCCAGCAGGTGGCGAGGATCGACGCCACCGTGGGTTTGCAGATGTCGCAGCCGTGGCCACGGCCGTGGTCGCGGATCAGGGTACGGAAGGTGCGGATGCCGTTCACTTTCACCAGGTGGAACAGTTCCTGGCGACTGTAGGGAAAGTGCTCGCACAGGTCCTTGCTGACTTCCACGCCGCGTTTTTCCAGTTCGTTGTCCACCACGTTCTTCAGCAGTGCCGCACAGCCGCCGCAACCGGTGCTGGCTTTGGTTTCGCCTTTCACGCTGG
>JAEPMM010000444.1 GCA_017643965.1 Marinobacter sp. | reverse complement strand
GCGTTCGCTGCAGTAACGCACGTTGTCCCAGTCTTTTGCCCATTTCTTGCGCCAGGCAAACGGGCGCTGGCAAATCGGGCAGATTTTTTCCGGCAAATGCGGTTTTTTGTGCATCAGACTCAAATGGTTTTTACTGAAGGTAGGTTTTTCTACGTTTTTCATGCTCTGAGGGATTGTTGATGGCCCGATTCAGTGACGATATCCGGTCTCCGTCGGTCTTGATTTTCGACTGGCATGGCACGCTGGTGGACACCCACGATGCCATGTTCAGTGCCATGGAAGACATGCTGCCGCAACTGGAGGAGCTGGGCCTGGTGGAGCGGCTGTTGCCGGAAGACCGCTGCCGCACGGCGGACGACGCCCGGCTGGTGCGCTACATCCGGATTTTCCGGCGGCTGCATCCGCGCATTCTGGCCGAGCGCCGGGTGTCGAGGACCGATATTTTCAACGCCGTTTTCGGCGACGACAGAGACGCCAAGCTGATTGCCCACCAGGCTTACAATGCGGCGTATCGCCGCTATTTCGGCCAGGTAAAGCGGTTCCAGCCGGGGGCGTATGAGTACCTGTCAGCCCTGAAAGCGATGGGGGTGCGGCTGGCGGTATCCACCAACCGTAACCGGGAATTTCTCGACCAGGAGCTGCGTACGGTAGATGAGGGCCGGTGGCAGCATCTGTTTGACGCCACGGTCTGCGCCGACGATGTCACCGAGTACAAGCCCGACCCGGAGGTCATTCTCAAAGTGCTCGAGACCCTGGGGCTGCCGGCTGACACGCGTGCCTGGTATGTGGGTGACAGTTACGTGGATATGCTGACGGCCAATAAGGCCGGGGTGTCCGGGGTTTTCTACAACGGTGCCTGCTGGGAGCCGGGGCGAATCGACAGCTGGTTTTCCCACCGGGACGCGCCGGCGGCGATTCTCGACAGCTTCGAGGATCTGATGGATTTGCTGGCCTTGCTGGAGCGCAACGAACCCGAGGCCTTTCGCCAGTCTCCGGCGGAAGTCCGGCCGCGGCCGTTTCCGCCACCCCCGCGCCCGGAACGACGGATCGAGCCGGACTGGCACCCGGCGGTTGTGCGGCTGATCCGGCCATCGGTGATTCTGTTTGACTGGCACGCCACCCTGGTGGACACCCTCGACGCCATGTATCACGCGGTGGATGACATGCTGCCGGATTTTCACACGCTGCAGCTGATGAACCGGATGGTGGCGCCGGAAGACAGCAAGACGCCGGAAGACGTCCGGCTGGTTGCCTATGTGCGGGAGTACGCCCGGCTGCACCCGAAGGTGAAGGCGGACCGCAAGATATCCCGCACCGACATTTTCGAGGTGTTGTTCGGTGAGGATCAGGAAGCCAAGCAGATTGCCCACAAGGCGTTCAATCATCACTACCGCAAACACTACGGCACGGTGAAGGCGTTCGAGCCGAAAGTCCGGGAAGTGCTGGAAGGCCTGGCACGGCTGGGCATTCAGGTGGGCGTGATCACCAACCGCGACCGGGAATTTTTTGAGCACGAGCTGGCCGCGGTGGAAAATACCGGCTGGACCGAACTGTTCGAGGTGGATGTGTGTGGTGACGACACGCCGTTGCGTAAGCCCCACCCGGATCAGTTGTTGCTGGCAGTGCAGAAGCTGGATTACCCGCCGGACCCCAGCGTCTGGTATGTCGGGGACAGCACCACCGATGTGATTGCAGCCAAGCGCGCCGGTATGACCTCGGTGTTTTTCAACGGCGCGCAATGGGACCAGCCCTGGCTCAACAAGATCTTCCCGGGCACCCACAAACATCCGGACAAGCCAGATGCGGTGGTAAACGATTTCTCGGAGTTCTGGGCCCTGGTGCTGGCCTGTGAAGTCGGGCCGCCGTGACCGTTAGTCCCGGTCCAGGCGGGACAGGGCGGCTTCAATATCCAGACCGATCACCAGGGTACCCTCGATGGCGCGGGCCTTCTCCGAGAGAATCGGGGTGCTGGCGATCACCTGAAAGCGTTGCGTGGACGCGTCATAGCGAATAGGTGAGAGGTACAGCGTTTTATCACCGCCGTCGGCGATTTGCTGGAACTTGGGTTCATCTCCCTGCCAGAAATCCGAGGTGAGCTGGCTCATGGCCACCACGGTGCCGAGGTTGTTGGTAACCATGGCCTCGGTCACCAGATCAGAATGCTTTGCTTGCCAGCGCCCCAGCTGCTCAGACGCGGGCAGGCGCAGAATGTCCGCTGCCATGGGCGGAACCGACTGGGGGGCAAGCGCCTGCCATTTCAGATCAATGGTCAGAATATCCGCAAAGCTGTCGACGCGGGGCCCCAGCCTGATGGCTTCGCCGACACTGAGGTTCTGCTTCAGGTCACTGAGCAGCAGCTCGGCCTGCGCGGCAAGCAGCTCCTTTTCATGCTCGTCCAGTTCGAATCTGGGGGTCACGCAGTCGGGGATGAAGCGGTTGAACTCGTCAATGAATCCGGGGTTGTTGGCCGTGAAGCTCCGGCTCAGATACAGGTGCAGTGGGGTGTAGCGCAGAAACTGATG